>NZ_JAYSJZ010000062.1:0-18090 GCF_043726815.1 Lacisediminihabitans sp. | reverse complement strand
CGGAGCACAGCGCGGGCCCCGATCGCGGAAGGAGCGTGGTCAGGATGCGCTGTTGCGGGTGGAGCTCGACCTCAAGGAGGTCATCTTTGGAAGCAAGCGCGACCTCGACATCCAGACGGCTGTGCTCTGCGAAACCTGCGAGGGTAGCTGCTGCGCTCCGGGGACGTCCCCGCAAACCTGTGACATCTGTAACGGAAGCGGTTCGATCCAGCGCACCGTGCGCAGCCTCCTCGGCAACGTCATGACGTCGAGCCCGTGCGGCACCTGTCGCGGCTTTGGCACGGTCATCCAGACCCCGTGCCCGACCTGTCAGGGTCAGGGCCGGGTGCGCGCCGTGCGTACCGCCAAGATCGAGATTCCCGCCGGCGTGGACACCGGGCTGCGCATCCAGCTCCCCGGTCAGGGCGAGATCGGCCCGGCCGGTGGGCCCGCCGGCGACCTGTTCCTCGAGATCAAGGTGAAGCATCACGACATTTTCAGCCGCAACGGCGACGACCTGCTGGCGACCCTCGAGGTGCAGATGACGGATGCGATCCTCGGCACCCGCACCACCCTCAAGACGCTCGACGGGGAGGTCGCGGTGGACATCAAGCCGGGAACCCAGAGCGCCGAGGTCATCACGATCAAGGACCGCGGGGTCACCAGGCTGCGCGGCAATGGGCGCGGAGACCTCAAGATCGGGGTGCAGGTGACCACCCCGAGCAAGCTCAGCCACAAGGAGCAGGAGCTGATCAAGCAGTTCGCCGGGTCACGCCGCTCTGCGCCGCCCACGCTCACCCACTTCCAGCAGGGGCTGTTCCAGAAGCTCCGCGACCGCTTCCTCAACATCTGAGTCCCGTGGCTCACTTCTACCTGAACGAGGAACTCACCGAGGCTGCCGTCGGCGGCCGGGTGTCGGTGACCGGGCAGGAGGCCCGGCACGCGGTGACGGTGAGCCGCATCGCCGTCGGCGAGTCGATCTCTGTCGGCAACGGGGCGGGGCTCGTCGTCTCGGGGGCCGTCGTGTCGGCCGAGCCGTCCGAGTTCGTGGTGGAGGTGGCCTCGGTGGAGCGCAGCGAGCCGAACAGCCCGGCGGTCTGGCTCGCCCAGGCGCTTGCCAAGGGTGATCGAGACGAATACGCCGTGCAGCAGGCGACCGAGCTCGGCGTCGACGGGGTGATTCCCTGGGCGGCGCAGCGCTCGATCGTCAAGTGGGAGGGCGCCAGGATTCGCAAGGGCCACGATCGCTGGACCGCCATCGTGCGGGAGGCGAGCAAGCAGTCCATGCGCACCTGGATCCCGGAGGTGGGAGACCTCGCCTCGACCGTGGTGCTCGCCGCCCTCGCGGCGGACACCAGGCTGCTGGTGCTCGAGCCGACCGCGCAGACGCCGATCACGGCAGTCGAGCCGGACGGGCGGGACGTGGTGCTCGTCGTGGGTCCGGAGGGCGGGATCGCGCCGTCGGAGTTGAGCAGGCTCGAGGGGGCCGGCGCGACGCTCGTGCGGCTGGGCGACACCATCCTCCGCACCTCGAGTGCTGGTCCGGCCGCCATCGCGGTGCTCAATGCCCAACTCGGCCGCTGGTAGCGAACGCCGCCGCCGCGCGCGGCCCGGTCTTCTAAGCTAGAGGCATGTCAGAAACGCAGGAGAGTTCGATCTTCACGAAGATCATCGCCCGGGAGATCCCGGCCGACGTGGTCTTCGAGAACGAGCGCATCATCGCGATCACCGACATCGCGCCGAAGGCGCCCGTGCACCTGCTGGTGATCCCCAAGACGGAACGCTATCGCAACGTCGGAGATCTCGCCGCGGGGGACCCCGCGCTGCTCGCCGAGGTCGTCGCGGTCTCCCAGCAGCTCGCGACCGAGCGTTCCGGGGGAGAGTTCCGCCTCGTCTTCAACACCGGGCCGTCCGCCGGCCAGACCGTCTTCCACGTCCACGCCCACGTTCTTGGCGGTTCGCTGCCGGAAGGAACCCTTGGCCAGTAGCAATCGATTCGGTTCCGACGCGTCGACCCCCGGCGACCGCGAGCACGTCGAGTTGCGCGTTGACGGCGTGGCCATGGTGCGTCTTCTGGGGCCGCAGGACCGGCTGCTCAAGACCATCGAGAGGCAGTACCCGCGAGTCGAGGTTCTCGTGCGCGGAAACGAAATCACCCTGGACGGCGATGCCGACCAGGTGCGAGCGGCCGTGAGGCTGGTGGAGGAGTTGGTGACGATGGTGCGTGGCGACCAGGAGCTGGGCCAGCGCGAGGTGGAGGAGTCGGCGAAGATCCTCGGCGCCGACCCGCGGGTGAGTCCGGCCGAGCTGCTCAGCCAGGCGATCCTCACCAGCCGGGGCAAGAGCATCCGGCCCAAGACCCTCGGGCAGAAGCAGTACGTGGACGCCATCGACGAGAACACCATCACCTTCGGGATCGGCCCGGCCGGAACCGGCAAGACCTACCTGGCGATGGCGAAGGCCGTGCAGGCGCTGCAGCGCAAGGAGGTGAGTCGCATCATCCTCACCCGTCCGGCGGTGGAGGCCGGCGAACGCCTGGGCTACCTGCCGGGCACGCTCACCGACAAGATCGACCCGTACCTGCGTCCGCTCTACGACGCGCTCAACGAGATGATGGATCCGGAGATCGTGCCCAAGCTTCTTGCCGCGGGCACCATCGAGGTCGCGCCGCTCGCCTACATGCGCGGTCGCACCCTGAACGAGGCGTTCATCGTGCTCGACGAGGCGCAGAACACCACGCCGGAGCAGATGAAGATGTTCCTCACCCGGCTCGGCCACGGCTCGAAGATGGTCGTCACCGGCGACGTGACCCAGGTTGACCTACCGGCCGGCGCGAGCGGGCTGCAGCTGGTGACCCGGGTGCTCGACGAACTTAACGAGATCCACTTCGCGCGGCTCACGAGCGACGACGTCGTGCGGCACAGCCTCGTGGGCCGGATCGTGGATGCGTACACGAGGTACGACGCCGAGAGGCAGGCGCAGAAGTTCGAGCGCCAGCAGGCGTCGGACGACGCCAACCGGTCCGAGCGCCGCTCGGGCAGGCCGCCCCAGGATCGCCTGGGCAAGAGATGGGGCCGCTGACTGTGTCGATCGAGATCAACAACGAGACCACGATCCCGGTCGACGAGGCCGCCATCCAGCGGCTCGCGATCTTCGCGCTCGACCAGCTGCACGTGCACCCCGATGCCGAGCTGGCGATCATCTTCGTGGACGAGGGCGCCATGGAGCAGCTGCACCTGCAGTGGATGGACGAGCCGGGCCCCACGGATGTGCTGAGCTTCCCCATGGACGAGTTGCGTCCGGGCACCGAGGACGCCATGACCCCGGCCGGGCTCCTGGGCGACATCGTGATCTGCCCGCAGGTGGCGGTGGCCCAGGCGGAGACCGCCGGGCATAGCCCGCTCGAGGAGATGCTGCTGCTGACCACCCACGGCATCCTGCACCTTCTCGGATTCGACCACGCGGAACCGGACGAGGAGAAGGAGATGTTCGGCGTTCAGCGCGACATCCTCGCTGGTTTCTCCCTCGCCGAGCGACGACGATAGACGCATGATCCCGATCTTCGTCAGCGTCGCCGTCCTGCTGGTGATCTTCGGTGGCCTGCTCGCCGCGGCCGATGCGGCGCTCGGCGTGCTCTCGCGCAACGACCTGCTCGAGATCGCCGCGCACTCGAGGGCCCGCAACTCCCTCCTCGCGATCGCCGGCGACGTGGGCGCGCACGTCAACGCCGTCAACTTCATGCGCGTCGTCGCGGAGACCACCGCCGCGGTGCTCGTCTCGCTGTCGTTCGCCTATGTCTTCGCCGACTGGTGGTGGGCGCTGCTCGCCTCCGCGCTCATCATGATCACGGTGTCCTTCGTGCTCGTCGGCTCGAGCCCGCGCAGCGTCGGCCGGGTGCACGCCCGGTCGATCGCGCGCTGGTCGGCCTGGGTCGTGCACGCCATCCGGGTGTCCCTCGGTCCGGTCGCCGCCGCGCTCGTCGCCGTCGGCAACCGCGTCACGCCGGGCCGCCGGGCCAGCTTCTCCAGCGAGGAGCAGCTGCTGAGCATGGTCGACGAGGCCACGGAAGACAAGGTGCTCGAGGAGGACGACCGCGAGCTCATCCACTCGATCTTCGAATTCAGCGACACCGTCGTGCGCGAGGTGATGATCCCGCGCACCGACATGGTGACGATCGACGACACCGAGAACCTCGGCGCCGCGATGGGGCTGTTCCTGAGCAAGGGCGTCTCCCGCATGCCCGTGATGGGGGAGGACGTGGACGAGGTGCGCGGCATCCTCTACCTGAGGGACGTGGCGAGGCTCGGGTACGAGCGGCCGCTCGGCATGGACACGATCACGGTGGGCGAACTCGTGCGCCCGGCCGTGTTCATCCCGGAGTCGAAGAAGGCCGACGACACGCTGCGCCAGATGCAGCTCGAATCCAACCACCTCGCGATGGTCGTGGACGAATACGGCGGGATCGCCGGGCTCGTGACGCTCGAGGACCTGATCGAGGAGCTCGTCGGCGACATCTCCGACGAGTACGACCACGAGGTCGTGGAGATCGAGCGGCTCGACGACGGCGTGTTCCGGGTGAGCGCACGGCTTCCGGTGGACGAGCTCGGCGAGCTGTTCGCGATCGACCTGGAGGACGACGACGTCGACTCGGTGGGCGGGCTGCTCACCAAGGCGCTCGGGCGACTGCCGCTGGCCGGCTCCGTGGCCACGTATTCTGGACTCATCCTTACCGCCGAGCGCACGGAGGGCCGCCGCAAGCGGCTCAGCACCGTGCTCGTCGAGCGCGACCAGGCCCTCATCGACGCTCAGGCGGCGTTCGGCAAACCAAGCAATGGAGACGACCGTGGCGAATGAGCCCGAGGCACCAACGGAGTTCAGGGCCGGCTTCGTGTCGTTCGTCGGGCGTCCCAACGTCGGCAAGTCGACGCTCACCAACGCGCTCGTCGGCGAGAAGGTGGCCATCACCTCGTCCAAGCCGCAGACCACCCGCCGCGCCATCCGGGGCATCGCGCACCAGAGGAACGGCCAGTTGATCCTCGTCGACACGCCGGGCATGCATCGCCCGCGCACCCTCCTCGGCGAGCGGCTGAACAGCATCGTTCAGTCGACGCTGGGGGACGTGGATGTCGTCGGTTTCTGCATGCCGGCCAACGAGAAGATCGGGCCGGGCGACCGGTACATCAACGAGCAGCTCGACTCGTTCCCGCGGGCGAAGAAGGTGGCGATCGTGACGAAGATCGACGCGGCCTCGCGTCCCGCCGTCGCAGCCCAGCTGCTCGCGGTCTCCGAGCTGCGCGACTGGGAGGCGATCATCCCGGTGTCGGCGACCAGCCGCATCCAGCTCGACACCCTCGCCACCGAGCTGATCCGCCTCCTGCCCGTGTCGGAGGCGCTCTACCCGGCCGACGCCGTGACCGAGGAGAGCCTCGACGACCGGATCAGCGAGCTCATCCGCGAGGCCGTTCTCGAGGGCGTGGAAGACGAACTCCCGCACTCGATCGCGGTGACCATCGACGACATCGTGGAGCGCGACGACAACGATCTCGTGGAGATCTACGCGAACCTGTTCGTGGAGCGGGACAGCCAAAAGGGCATCATCATCGGGCACCAGGGATCGCGGCTCGCCGAGGTGGGCGCGCGCGCCCGGCGGCAGATCGAGCCGCTCGTGGGCAAGCAGGTGTTCCTGTCGCTGCGGGTGAAGGTGGCCAAGGACTGGCAGCGCGACCCGAAGCAGCTCGGCCGGCTCGGGTTCTAGCCCTGAGCTTCTAGCTCTTGGCTCTTGGCGACCGGTTGGCGCCGTGATTCTGGCGTCGCGGCGGGGGATGACGCGCCCGGCGGCGGGGATATCTGCTCGCGGCGGGAGGCGTAACCCCCGCCGCGACGGCGTGACTCCCTCCGCGAGCGGGAACGGGAGCGGGAAGGGACGCCAGACCTACATCTGCAGGATGATTTTCCGCGCCACGAGGGCGCCGCGAGAGGGAGATGAACGGCGCCGGCCGATCTCGGCCGCCGAGGCGGCCTACGGTGGGGTAATGATCCGCACCCTTCGGCGCTACCAGCTGGTGACCGACATCTCGGTGGCCGTGGTGTTCTTCTGGGTGCAGTTTCCCGCGGTGTTCACCCTGGGAACGGGATGGCCGGGCAGCGTCGCGCTCACGTTCTTCTCGGCCGCGCTCGCGTTTCGCCGGCTGAGCCCGGGGCCGGCGCTCGGCGTGGCCTGGTTGGGCGCCGTGGTGCACATGGCCGCCGGGATCGACGCCCCGCAGACCTACGATCTGGCAGTGCTCGCCGTGTTGTTCACCACCGCCTGCTACGGCGGCCGCGTGGTTCGTTGGTTGGGCCTCGCCTCGGCGGCGGTGGGCTCCATCATCGCCGCGGCCTACATCGTGGTGAGGAGCGGCATCGCCGGCTCGGTCGCCGACGTGGTGTCGGGCAGCGGAGTCAGCCTGTTCTCGTACCTCCCGCAACTTCTCGCGAGGTCCCTGGTCATCTTCTTCGGCTGCCTGGCCGTCCTCGGCCTGTCCTGGACGCTCGGCCTGCTCGCTCGCACCATGCAACGCGCCAGGGCGAGCCGTAACGCCCAGGTCATCGCTGAGCAGGATGTGGTGGTCGAGCAGGAGCGCAACCGCATCGCCCGAGACATGCACGACGTCGTCGCCCACTCCCTCGCGGTCGTGATCGCGCAGGCGGATGGTGCCCGCTATGCGCGGGAGGCCGATCCCGGGGTCG
Organism: Lacisediminihabitans sp.; assembly: GCF_043726815.1. Taxonomy (NCBI): domain Bacteria; kingdom Bacillati; phylum Actinomycetota; class Actinomycetes; order Micrococcales; family Microbacteriaceae; genus Lacisediminihabitans; species Lacisediminihabitans sp. The sequence continues at coordinate 11,382 of NZ_JAYSJZ010000062.1, read as the reverse complement.
TGGACGAGGCCCTCGCCACGATCTCGAGCACCGCCCGGGAGGCCCTCGGCGACGTGCGGATCCTGCTCTCCCAGCTGAGGCACAACCAGGGCGACTCCCCGCAACCGGTGCTCGCCGACCTCGACCGGCTGGTCGAGCAGATGCGCAGCTCGGGCCTCATCATCTCCCGCGAGGCCACCGGGCAGCCGCTCGCCCTCGCCACCGGTCAGCAGCTCGCCGTCTACCGGATCGTGCAGGAGGCGCTCACGAATGCCTTGCGCCACGGCGACACCAGCCGGGAGGTGCGGCTCGAGTTCCACTGGCGCCCGGACGCCCTCGAGGTGACCGTCTCGAGCGCGCTGCGCGAGGACGGGCTCGGCGCGGCCAACCCGACCGGGCATGGGATCGCGGGAATGCGTGAACGCGCAGCCCTCTTCGGCGGTGAGTTCGGCGCCCACGCCATCGACGGGCGCTGGGTGGTCTCGGCGACCCTGCTCGTTCCCCCCGCCGCGGCGGTGCGCTGATGGCCGCCATCCGCGTGGCCCTCGTTGACGACCAGTCCCTGTTCCGCGCCGGCATCAGGATGCTGGTGGCGTCGCAGGCGGACCTCGAGGTGGTCGGCGAGGCCGGCAACGGACACGAGGCCGTGTCGATGGCCGCCGAGACGCGCCCCGACGTGGTGCTCATGGACATCCGGATGCCCGTCATGGACGGAATCGAGGCGACGACCGCGATCCTGGCCGCGGCGCAGGCGCGTGGCGGCTCCGTGCCCCGAATCATCGTGCTCACCACGTTCGACCTCGACGAGGCGGCGACGCGGGCGATCCGCGGCGGGGCGAGCGGGTTCGTGCTCAAGGACGCCGACCCCGAGTTTCTGCTGGCCGCGATCCGCACGGTGCACGCCGGCAACGCGGTGATCGCGGCTTCCGCCACGCGGGAGCTGTTCGAGCACTTCACGGTGCGCCCGGTGCGTCCGGAGGTGCCGCTATCGTTCGGCCAGCTGACCTCGCGGGAGCGGGACATCTTCGTGCTCGCGGCGCGCGGGCTCAGCAACGCCGAAATCGCCTCGGGGGAGTACCTCAGCGAGGCGACGGTCAAGACGCACGTGAGTCGCATCCTCGCCAAGCTCGGCCTGAGAGACCGGGTTCAGCTCGTGGTCTTCGCGTTCGAGCACGGCCTCAACGGCTGAAGCCCTGGCCCCGAAACGGGGGAAACCTCATCCTCTGGATGTAGCGGGCAGCGACCTCCGCCCGATTTCTGCCCGGCTCCGCGTCCGTAGCGTCGAAGTATGCATTCACACAACGCAGCATTCGACCATGACGAGGCGGGCCTCGTCGCCCGCGTCTCGCGACTCAGCAAGTCCTACGGCGCGGGCAGCAACACCGTCACCGCGCTCGACGGCGTCTCCATAGGAATCCGCCGGGGCGAGTTCACCGCGATCATGGGACCGAGCGGGTCTGGCAAGTCCACCCTCATGCACATCATGGCCGGCCTCGACACGGCCACGAGCGGGCAGGCCTGGCTCGGCAACACCGAGATCACGAGCCTGCGGGATGAGGACCTCACCATCCTGCGCCGACGCCGAGTCGGTTTCGTGTTCCAGTCGTTCAACCTCGTGCCCACCCTCGACGTGAGCGGCAACATCCTGCTGCCGTTCGAGCTCGACGGGCGCCGCCCGGCCCGGGACGAGAGCGAGTGGATCGACCGGCTCATCGACTCCCTCGGTCTTCGCGACCGCCTGCGGCACCGCCCGCACGAGCTGTCCGGCGGGCAGCAGCAGCGCGTCGCCATCGCGCGGGCACTCGCCACGCGGCCCGACCTGGTCTTCGCCGACGAGCCGACCGGCAACCTCGACTCGCGCACGAGCCGCGAGGTGCTCTCCCTGCTCGCCGCGTCGAGCACCGACTACGGCCAGAGCATCGCCATGGTCACCCACGATCCCATCGCGGCGAGCTATGCGGACCGCATCCTCTTCCTGGCCGATGGCCGGGTCGTGGAAGAGCGCGCGCGTTCGACCGCCGAAGAGATCTCGAGCTTCATGCTCGGCATGGAGAAGGCGGCATGAGGCGGGGCATCAGGGAGCACGTGCCGAGTGTTCTCGTCGCGACGCTGAGCGCCGCCTTCGGGGTGAGCCTGCTCGAGATCACGGCGGTGCTCGGCCAGATCATCGCCGCCGACGACGTGACGGGCGCCAGCGCGACGGTGGGGCTCATGCTCGGGATCGTCGCGTTCATCTTCATCATCATCTCGATCTACGTCGGGGCGATCGTCACCTCGAACACCTTCGCCACGATCATCGCCGGCCGCACGCGCACCATCGCGCTGTTCAGGCTCATCGGCTCGAGCGCGGCATCGCAGCGTCGCGGCGTGGCCCGCGAAGGCCTCACGGTCGGGATTCTCGGGGCCGTTCTCGGCATCGTGATCGGCACCGCGGTCACCCTGGTGATGGTCACGATCGCCACGGCGACCCGGTTCGTGCCGAGCCTGCCGTACACCTTCGTGGAGCCGGTCGTTCTGCTGCCGGCGGTCGCGGTGGTTCTCACCACCTGGCTCGCGTCGTGGGTGGGCTCTCGCCGGGTACTCCTGGTCTCGCCGATCCAGGCGACGGGGGTGGCCGTCGAGCATTCGCGCGAGGAGGTCTCCGGCCGCCGCGGCCGCAACATCATGGCCATCGTGCTCTTCTCGGTCGGCGCGGGTCTACTGGGACTCGGCGTTCTCCTCGGCCTCGTCAGCCCCGTGGGCGTGCTGGTCGGCCTCGCGGGCGGCATCCTCTCCTTCACCGGCCTCGTGATCGGCGCACACCTCGTGATGCCGCCCGCCCTTCGCCTCACCGGGCGGATGTTCGGCTCGAGCGCGACCGCACGCCTCGCCGCGGAGAACGCGGTGCGCTACCCGGAGCGGAGTTCCCGCACCACGATCGGGCTGGTTATCGGCGTCACGCTGATCACGATGTTCGCCGTGGCCGTGGAGAGCTACCAGCAGATGATCCTCGCCGCCCAGAAGTCGCAGCCGGAGGTCTACCAGGGCGTGGACCAGACTCTCGCCATCACGGTCGGGGTGTTCTCGGCGCTCATGGGCTTCAGCGCGCTCATCGCCGCCATCGGCATGGTGAACAACCTCTCGTTGAGCGTGCTGCAGCGTACGCGGGAACTCGGTCTCCTGCGGGCGCTCGGGTTCACTGCCCGCCAGGTGCGCCGGATGATCCTCGCCGAGAGCGCCCAGCTCACGGTGGCCGCGGTGCTCGTCGGGCTCGTGCTCGGCGTGTTCTACGGCTGGGCGGGCGCGCAGTCGCTGCTGGGCTCGATCAAGGGCAGCCCCGGCCTCATCGTGCCCGCGGTGCCGCTGCCGCTCATCGGCATCGTGGTGGCCGGCGCGGCGGTGCTCACCCTCGTGGCGTCGATCGCTCCGTCGCGCCGGGCGACCAGAGTCGCGCCGGTGGCGGCCCTCGCCGTCGACTGACGGCATCCGCCCCCGCCCGCGGGCGATCTCCTTCCCCGTTCCTCGATCCCCCTTCCGAAATCCATGCAAACCTTGCCCCGCCTCGGCGCGTCGTGTCACCCAGCCGGCGTGTCGCGAAGGAATGCATGGATTTCGGGCGCGGCAGCGGGATGGCGCGTCAGGATGAGGGGGCTGCAGGATGAGGGCGCGGCAGCTGGGCGGGGGACGGCGGGATCAGGGCGCGGCCGCTGGGCGGCTACCCCTGCCGACGGGCCGAGCGGTGCCCGCGCGGCTCGGCGAACGCCCAGAAACTGGCCGAAATGCCTGAAAGTCTTCTCAGGATCGCCACAACGCGGGCTCTGCGGCAGGTCGGATTTGCATAGTGGGACGTCACACATTTTCGAGACCGGCAAGGAGGCATCCCGATCGACGGTCTGCTGTCCGTTTCCCTCGTGCACGGCTACGTTCCCGCCGGGCTCTTCCTGCTCGCCGCGATAGTGGTCTCCGCCCTGCTGGTGCGGCGGCCGTGGCGGAGGTGGTCACGGGTCTGGGGCACCGCGGCCGCGATCGGGTGCGGCGTCGGACTCGCGAGCGGGCTCCTGCTCGGGATGCTCGCCCACCTCTACGACGACGTGGCCGCCCTCGGCGCGCTGGCGTGGTTCGGCGGAACGGGTGCGGCCATCGCCGTGGCCGTGGCCGGCCTCTTGGTGCCGGACAAGGGCCGCGGACGGCGATGGCGCATCGCCCTTGCGGCGGCGGCGATTCCGATTGTGGCCGTCACCGGGGCTGTGGGTACCAACATCGCGGTGGGCGAGTTCGCCAACCTGAGCGCGGTGGTCGCGCTCGGCGAGTTCGAGCCGATCGCCCTCCCATCCGCGACTCCCGAACCCGCCTCCGCCGGGAGCCTGGCCTCGTCGTGGCGACCGCCCTCCGGGCTTCGCGGCACGGGGCGCATCGGCACGGTCGTCATCCCGCCGGAGGTGTCCGGCTTCCGGTCTCGCGATGCCCTGGTCTACCTGCCTCCCGCCGCCCTCGTGGCCCGGCCGCCGAGGCTCCCGGTGCTCGTGCTGATGTCCGGCCAGCCGGGAAGCCCCCAACAGTTCGCGGTGTCGGCGCAGCTCCAGCGGCACCTCGACGCATTCGCGCGGCGGCACAGGGGCCTCGCCCCGATCGTCGTCGTGGCCGACCAGCTCGGGCACGCCGAGTCCAACCCAATGTGCGTCGACTCCAGACTCGGAGCATCGGCCACCTACCTGACGGTGGACGTGCCGCACTGGATCAGGCGACACCTCAACGTGCTCTCCGCCCGCCGCGACTGGGCGATCGGCGGTTTCTCCCAGGGCGGCACCTGCGCCATCCAGCTGGGGGCCGGGCATCCGGAACTCTTTGGCAGCCTCCTCGACATCAGCGGCGAGGTCGCCCCCAGCCGGGGGAGCGACGCCGACACCGTCGAGTCGGGATTCGGGGGCTCCGTCAGCGCGTACGCGGCCGCGACGCCGTCCGCCGTGCTCTCCAGGTATGCGCCGTACCCGGACTCGGTCGCCGTCTTCGGCCTGGGCGACGGGGACGGCCGGTTCGGACCGGGGGTGCGGATGATCGCGGCGCGGGCCGGCGCCGCGGGGATGCACACCCATCTCTTCGTGTCGTCCGGAAGCGCCCACGACTGGCGAACCGTCGACTTCGCGCTCGAGAATGCGCTCGACGTGTTCGCGGCGCACTGGGGCCTCGACTGAGGGCATCCGTCCCGCCCCCTTCCGAAATCCATGCAAAGCTCCAGCCCAGCCGGCGTGTTGCACTCCAGTGCAGGCGTGTCGCCTAAGAATGCATGGATTTCGGAAGGGGGGAGGGAGGGAAACCGCGGGGGAGACGTGAGCGAAACCCAAACCGGGGGCTCGCTGTGACTCTGCGTGGCGTACTCTGAGCCTTCTCACAGAGAGCGCCAATACGCGGCACGACATCGGATTGCCTCCTCATAATGGTGATCGACTCGCCAGCGGGGCGAGGAAAGAGGCCCGATACGTGTTGAACGCCCTGTGGAACCTCCGGCTCGAGACCGGACCGCTGCCGATCGTCGTCTACGTCCTGAGCGCTGTCGCGTTCATCGCCCTCGCCACCAAGCGCCCGCTGCGGCGCTGGCTGCCTGTGCAGTTCGCCGGCGGAGCGGTCGGCGTGGCTGTGGGCTATCTGCTGGCGTGGCTCATCAGCGACGTCTGGAACACCTTCGGTCTCTCGCTCACCCCGCTGACTCGGCTCTGGTTCGGCCTGGGGATCGGCGGCATCGGATTCGCGCTCGCCGGGATCTGGCAGTCGCGCCCGTGGCGGGTCGTCCTGGCCGCGAGCTCCGTGTTTCTCTTCGCCCTCATGGGCGGGGTCGGCGTGAACGTGGACGTCGCGGAGTTCCCAACGCTCGGCTCGGCCCTGGGCGTCGGCCACGTCTCCCCGCTCGCCCTTCCGACGCCCTCGCAGGCACCAACTCCCGCGCTGCAGTCCACGGCGACTCTCGCCCAGACCTGGCGGCCGCCGGCCGACCTGCCCGCCACCGGCACCGTCGGAACCGTCACCATCCCGGCCACCGTCTCGCACTTCGCGGCGCGTTCGGCCATCGTCTACCTGCCGCCGGCCGCGCTGGTGAAGAATGCGCCACGGCTGCCGGTGCTCGAGATTTTGTCTGGGCAGCCCGGCGCCCCGGCCAGCCTGCTGACCTCCGGCAACCTCGCGAACATCCTCAACGCGTACGCGCACGATCACCGCGGCCTCGCGCCGATCGTCGTCATCCCCGACCAGCTCGGTGCGCCGCAGCAGAACCCGATGTGCCTCGACTCGCCCCTCGGCAACGTGGAGACCTACCTCACGGTCGACGTGCCGGACTGGATCAACTCCCACCTTCACGTTCTGCAGGACCGCAAGGACTGGGCGATCGGCGGCTTCTCAGAGGGGGGCACCTGCTCCATCCAGCTCGGCGCCAAGTTCCGCGGTCTCTACGGCAGCATCTTCGACGTCTCCGGGCAGCTGGCGCCGGTGCGCGGCACCGTGGCCGCGACCATCGCGAGCGCTTTCGGCGGCTCGGCGTCCGCCTACCAGGCGGCCACCCCGCTCTCGCTGATGGCCGCCGGCGCCCCGTACGCCGACACGCTCGGCATCTTCGCCGTGGGCCAGAACGACACGCGCTACGGGGTCGCCGCGGCGACGGTCTCCCAGGCGGCGAGCGCCGCCGGGATGACCGTGCACTTCATCCGGTCTCCGGGCACCGCCCACGACTGGCACACGGTGCAGTACGCCCTGCACGAGTCGCTGCCCATCCTCTACGCCCGCTGGGGCCTCTCGTGAGCCGCTGGCTTGCCGGCCGGCGGGCCAGCCTCTCGATTGCCGGCCTCATGCTGGTTCTCGCGTTCGCGACGGGGTCGCTCATCCATGGGCCGCGTCCGCAGCTCCGAGTGGTCGTGGGCACCGGGTTGGAGGCCTTCAACGGCAGTCACAACTACTTCTCCCCGATCACCTCCGTGTTCTTCGCCTCCGGCATCCTCGAGTTGCTGGCGTCCGTGGCCGCCATCGTCGTGCTGGTCGGCGCCGCCGAACGGGTGATGGGCTGGTGGCGCACTGTGCTCGCGTTCGTGGTCACGCCCGTCATCGGGGCTGGGGTCGGGATGCTGCTGCAGGCGGCCGGCCTGATGGCGCGGGAGTTCTGGGCGGTCGGCATCCAGGAATCGATAGTGCTCGACCCGTTCACGGCCATCTCGGGCACGATTCTCACGGCCAGCGCCTTCGCGGGCCCGCTCTGGCGCCGCCGCGTGCGCGTGCTCGGCTTCACCGCGCTCACCGTGGTGTTCCTCTACTCCGGCCAGCCCTCCGACCTTTTCCGGCTGATCGCCGCGGTCGCCGGGTTCATCCTCGGGCTCGTGCTGGCCCGCTCCCGGCCCGGGCTGCGCTGGGTGCGCAGTTCGCACCACGAGGCTCGGAGCCTGCTCTCGGCGGCGCTCATGATCACCGCGATCGGGCCGTTCGTGAGCATCTTCACCCCAGCGCGCTACGGCCCGCTGCACCCGCTCGGACTGCTCTTCCGCGACGCCCTGCCCCACCTGCAGACCGTGACCCACCAGTGCCTCGGCCACATGACGAGCGTTGGCTGCACCTTCGACGTGGCACTGGCCAGGCTGAACGGGCCGGGGCCGGGGATTCTCGCCCCCCTGCCGCTCATCGTGCTGATCGTCGCGGCGATCGGGATGCTGCGCGGCCGACGCAGCGCCGCCTGGGTCGCGATCGCGGTCAACCTCTGGCTCGCCCTTCTGGCGGCGTTCTACTACGGATTCCTGCCGGCCATCGGCCAGGACGAGAGGGTCTCGCAGAACGCGAACGGCGTCGAGGCGGTCGTTCGACTGTCCGTCTCGGTGCTCGTTCCGCTCGTGATCGCCGTGCTCATCGCGGCGAACCTTCGGCACTTCACCGTGCGATCGACCCGCCGGGTGGCTGTTCGCTTCATCGCGACTGTCGTCGGCACCTTCGTGGCGTTGTCGGTGCTCTACGTCGGCATCGGCTGGCTCGACCGAGCCCAGTTCCGACCGGTGGTCACCCTCTGGCAGCTGCTCTATGACCTGCCGGACCGATTCGTGCCCATCGGCTTCCTTCGGCTCGAGGACCTGCAGTTTCTTCCCATCGGCGGCCTGAGCAGGCTGATCTACGAGTGGGTCGGGCCCGTCTTCTGGATCGTGCTGCTGGTCGCCGCAATCCCGCTGTTCTTCTCCGACCGCAATGCCACGAGCTTCGTGGAGCGCGACCGGGTTCGCGCCCTGCTCAAGCAGCACAGCGAGTCCCTCGGACACATGGCGACCTGGAACGGCAACAGCTACTGGTTCACCGACGACGGCCGGGTCGCGATTGCCTATCGGGTGAACTCCGGCGTCGCCATCACCACCGCCGACCCCATCGGCGACCCCGAGCTCGTGGACGACGCTATCCACAAGTTCGCCACGTTCTGCGACGACAACGGCTGGACACCGGTGTTCTATAGCGTTCAGGAGAAGCGGCAGGAACTGTTCGAGGCCATGGGCTGGTCGACAATGGTGGTGGGCGAGGAGACCGTCGTGTTCCCGGAGACCTGGTCGATGCTGGGCAAGAGCTGGCAGGACGTTCGCAGTTCGATCAACCGGGCGAGCCGCAACGGGGTGCGCGCGGAGTGGACGAGCTTTCAGAACCTCTCCCTCGCCCATACCGCGCAGATCGAGAGCATCTCCGAGTCGTGGGTGGCGGAGAAGAACCTCCCCGAGCTCGGCTTCACCCTCGGCGGCCTCGACGAGCTGAGCGACCACGAGGTCGGCCTGTTCCTCGCGATCGGCGAAGACGAGGTTGTGCAGGCCGTGACGAGCTGGATGCCCACCTACCGTGACGGAGAGATCATCGGGTGGACCCTCGACTTCATGCGCCGCCGCCCGGACAGCATGAACGGGGTGATGGAGTTCCTCATCGCCTCCGCCGCGCTGCACATGCAGCAGCGCGGTATCGAGTTCATGAGCCTCTCGGCCGCGCCGCTCGCCCGCACCGCGACGACCGAGGCGGAGACCGACCGCATCCAGCGCCTGCTCGGCTGGCTCGCGCGCACGCTCGAGCCGGCCTACGGTTTCCAGTCGCTGCTCACCTTCAAGCAGAAGTTCCAGCCGGAGTTCCGTCCCCTGCTCATGGCGTATCCGGACCCGCTCGCGCTCCCGGCGATCGCCACGGCGCTTGCCCGGGCGTACATCCCGTCGCTCTCGGTCCCGCAGATGGTGCGGTTCATGCGCAGCATCCTCTGAACCGACTCCGAATTCCCCGCCGCGAAAGTGGTATTCTGGGCGAGTGTTGTTCGGTCTGCTCCTCCTTAGCTGCCGCGACGAGTCCTAACTCAGGCCTCACTCGTCGCGGAGACTGGTGCTGCAACGGCGCCGTTGGCTGACCACTTCAGACCAAGAGACAAGAGTTGAGACCATGAAGAACACACAAGCCCCCTCGGGTATGCCGATCCACAAGTACCGTCCGTATCACGAGATGCTGGCCGTGGATCTGCCGGACCGCACCTGGCCGACCAAGCGCATCACGCGCGCGCCCCGCTGGTGCGCCGTCGACCTGCGGGACGGCAACCAGGCCCTCATCGACCCGATGAGTCCCGAACGCAAGCGCATCATGTTCGACCTGCTGGTGCGGATGGGCTACAAGGAGATCGAGGTCGGCTTCCCCTCGGCGAGCCAGACCGACTTCGACTTCGTGCGCAGCCTCATCGAGCAGGACCTGATTCCCGATGACGTCACCATCCAGGTGCTTACCCAGGCCCGCGAGGCGCTGATCAACCGCACCTACGAGTCGATCAGGGGCGCGAAGCGCGCCATCGTGCACCTCTACAACTCGACCAGCGTGCTGCAGCGCGACGTCGTCTTCCGCACGGACAAGCAGGGCATCATCGACATCGCGCTCGAGGGCGCCCGCCTCTGCAAGGCCGCCGAGGCGACGGTGCCGGGCACGGAGATCTACTACGAGTACTCGCCGGAGAGCTACACCGGCACGGAGCTCGAGTTCGCACTCGAGGTGTGCAACCAGGTGATCGAGGTGTTCCAGCCCACGCCGGAGCGCCAGGTGATCATCAACCTGCCGGCCACCGTCGAGATGGCGACCCCGAACGTGTACGCGGACTCGATCGAGTGGATGTCGCGTCGCCTCAACCACCGCGAGAACATCATCCTGAGCCTGCACCCGCACAACGACAGGGGCACGGCGGTCGCGGCGGCGGAGCTCGGCTACCTGGCCGGCGCCGACCGCATCGAGGGCTGCCTGTTCGGTAACGGCGAGCGCACCGGCAATGTCGACCTCGTGGCGCTGGGCATCAACCTGTTCACCCAGGGCATCGACCCGCAGATCGACTTCGGCAACATCGACGAGGTCAAGCGGACCGCCGAATACTGCAACCAGTTGCCCGTTCCCGAACGCAGCCCCTGGGCAGGAGACCTCGTCTTCACCGCCTTCAGCGGCTCGCACCAGGACGCCATCAAGAAGGGCTTCGAGGCCATGGCGGCGGATGCCGCGGCGCAAGGCCGGTCCGTCGACGAACTGCAGTGGGCGGTGCCTTACCTGCCCGTTGACCCGAAGGACCTCGGTCGCAGCTACGAAGCAGTCATCCGGGTCAACTCGCAGTCCGGCAAGGGCGGCGTCGCTTACCTGCTCAAGACCGACCACTCCCTCGACCTGCCCCGCAAGCTCCAGATCGAGTTTTCCGGGGTCGTCCAGTCCAAGACGGATGCCGAGGGCGGCGAGGTCACGAGCGAGCAGATCTGGGAGATCTTCAACGACGAGTACCTGCCGAGTTCCAGTGGGCACCCCGATGACAAGTGGGGCCGGTTCGAACTGTTCTCTACCCGGACGTCGAGCGACCTGGGCGGCCGCGTCGACCTCACCGTCGACCTCCGGGATGACGACGGGGTCGAGCGCGTCGAAGGCGCGGGCAACGGTCCGATCGCGGCGTTCCTGGGCATCATGGCGGAGCGCGGCATCGCAATCACCCTCTATGACTACGTCGAACACGCCATGTCCGCCGGCGGAGACGCCCTCGCCGCGTCCTACGTCGAACTCGACGTCAACGGCCGGCGCTACTGGGGCGTCGGCATCGACGCCGACATCTCGACCGCCTCACTGAAGGCCGTCGTCTCCGCGGTCAACCGCGGCATCCGTGCGGCGGCAGGCGACCTCGCCCTGGCAGGCGTTCCGGCCTAGCGCCTCCACGGCCAGCACAGAGGCCCGACAGCACAGAGGTCACGGCAGCACAGAAGTCAAGACGACCCGAAGTCAAGACCACACAGACGTCAAGACCACTCAGGCGTCAAGACAGACAATCGGGGCGATCCGCCACTTGGCAGATCGCCCCGATTGTCTGGGCCTGGAGATCAGCCTGCGTCAGCCGCGGGCGTGAGCCGGGACCGGCCGGGCGCTGTCGGATCGCCGGTCGACCGG
>NZ_JAYSJZ010000061.1:0-9125 GCF_043726815.1 Lacisediminihabitans sp. | reverse complement strand
GCAATCGGGAAGACCACGGTTCCCGGGCTAGTGTAAAAGTCGCCTTCGGGCACGAGAAGACTGTCGATCCCTGGTCGTGTCATTGGGAGAACGGTTGCTACCGCGAGCAGGCCGACGGAGAGTCGTAGTCGGCTCTCGGTTCCTCGTCTAGTGAACACCACAAGCAGGGAGAGAAGGGGAGCCAGCACCATAAACGCGGCGAGCAACTGAATCGAGGCGAGAACAACAAGCCCGGCGGCGCTGGAGGAGTCGGGCCCGGACGAAGTCGCGAAGATCGAGTTTTCGCTGATCGAGATGATCGCAGAACTGAACGACAACGCGACGGCGACCCGCACCCAGAGTGCGGCCGTGCGGTCCGAGATGTGTGCCCAGCTGGAAAGGGGGCGGGTATACGTCGCGGCGAAGGCGAGTGAGCCTCGCGCGATCTCAACCGTGCTGACTCCGACTTCGGAGGCGTCCCGCAGATCTCCTATCCACTGCTCGCCGTAGCGGACCCGCAACTCCCTGGGCAGAAACGCGGCAGCGATGCGGACTGCTGCGGTTGCGGAGCGGCTCATGCGAACACGACCGACGGCGTCACGGCACGAGGGGCGACGACGGGCCGTGACCGCTCTTCAAAACGGTTGACAGTAGCGGAAGCAGCTCGGGAGCCATCTTCCGTGAGTTCGTAATAGCGGCGGCGCGGCCCTGGCCTTGCGTCATCGAGCTCCCACGACGACGTCACCCATCCCAACGACTCGAGACGTTCGAGGATCGGATAAACACTCCCAGCCGGGCGGCCACTGGATTTGATGACGAGAAGACCCCAGCAGGGATCGGTCGCATCACTGAGCACACGAAGGACATCGATGGTTGCGGGTGTGACACGCGAAAGTGATTCCATACGGCAAAGCTACCTATATAGAGATAGCGTTCGCGCACCCCAGTGAGGGGGTCAGCCATGCGAAAGAGAGAATCTCGGGCTCGACTTCACTGTGGAACTGCCCGCGAGCCCTCGCCGACTGCGAGGCGCCGAAGTGTCGCATGCCCGCGGTTTACTGAGATCAGCAGGAAATCGGAGGTAGCCAATTGGGCAGTGTCAGTCCCTACGAGACATCGCGAGGCCGCCGGTACCGCGTGCGATACCGCAAGCCGGGGAACAGCCAGACGGACAAGCGCGGGTTCAAGACGAAACGCGACGCGGAGCTGTTCCTCGCGTCGGTCGAGGTCGCGAAGAGCACCGGGCGCTACATCGACCCCAGCAGGGCACGCGTCACGATCGCGGAGTGGATGACGTCGTGGGTCGACAGCCGGTCTGACCTTCGTCCGTCGACGCTGGACCGCGTGCAGGGGGTCGTGCGGATCCACATCATCCCGACCATCGGCCATCTCGCGCTTGCCGATCTCTCGCGGCTGCAGGCGCAGCAGTGGGCGTCGAAACTCAGCTCGACCCAGAGTCCCGGCTCGGTGCGCAAGATCGTCAACGTGCTCTCGGCCGGGCTGCAGCTCGCCGTCGACGACGGGCGACTGCCGGCCAATCCCGCGTCGAGGCTGAAGCTTCCGAAGCAGATCAAGAATCGCAAGAAGTTCCTCACCCACGAGCAGGTCGCGGCCCTCGCCGATGCCGTCGAGGCGAAGTCATCGGGGGAAGGCTTCGGGCTGTTGGTGCTGGTGCTCGCGTACACCGGCCTGCGGTGGGGTGAGCTGGCCGGTCTGCGCGTGCGCGACCTCGACTTCCTCCGAGGCCGCCTCGAGGTGCACAGCACGATGATCGAGGTGAACGGCTACCTCCAGGAGTCCACGACCAAGGACTACGAGGAGCGCTCCATCCCCGTTCCCGCATGCATCCTCGAACAGCTGGCGATCCACGTGGACGGCAAGGGCGAGAGCGACCACGTGTTCGTCAGCTCCAAGACCGGCGCGGTGCTGCGCAACCGGACGTTCCGTCGCGGATGGTTCGATGACGCGGCGGAGAGCATCGGCATCCCGGGCCTGACTCCGCACGAGCTGAGGCACACCTGCGCGAGCCTGGCCGTATCGGCCGGCGCCAACGTGAAGGCGTTGCAGCGGATGCTCGGGCACAGTTCTGCGAAGGAGACGCTGGATACCTACAGCGACCTGTTCGACGAGGACCTGGACAGCGTCGCGGTCGCTCTGAATGCCACAGCGGCCCGTTTGAGCGTGGGCAAAACGTGGGCAAAACGGCCCGCGGAGGTCAACGCGATGGCCCTGAGTCTGAAGAAACCGGCCTCTGATCAGCGGTTTTCGGGGAGCCCCCTGTCGGATTCGAACCGACGACCCCCGCTTTACAAGAGCGGTGCTCTGGCCAACTGAGCTAAGGGGGCGAACGAGAACCCATATTACTGGCTGCCGCTGCGCGCCCCGCGATCACGTTAGCGTGGGAGGCGATCATGACCACTACGTCCGCGCCCGCCGCCCTGCTGCGCCGTCGGCGGCTCACGGTGGTGGCCGGGGTCGTCGGGGCGATCGTGGTCGGCATCCTCACCGCCACCCAGTCCCGCATCAACAGCGAGCTCGGCCGCAGTCTCGGCGACGGCTATCTCAGCTCGGTGATCTCGTTCGGTTCCGGGTTCGTGATCCTGCTCGTCGCGCTCGCCGTCTGGCGCCCGGGCCGCCGCGGGCTCGCCCGGGTCGCCTCGGCCGTGCGGGCGCGCAGCACGCCCTGGTGGTACGTCACCGGGGGAGTCGCCGGCGGCCTGTTCGTGCTCTCCCAGGGGCTCACCGGCGCGACGCTCGGCGTCGCCCTCTTCACGGTCGCGGTCGTGTCCGGCCAGACCATCAGCGGGCTCGCCATCGACCGTCGAGGAATCGGTGCCACCCCTCCCGCCGCGATCACCGTGACCAGACTCATCGGGTCCGCCCTCGCCCTCGTCGCAGTCGGCTGGGCGGTGTCGGCCCAGCTCGTCACCGACATCCCGCCGTGGATGCTGCTGCTCCCGTTCGCCGCCGGGCTCGGCATCGCCGGCCAGCAGGCGGTCAACGGCCAGGTGCGCATCGTCGCCGGGTCGGCGATGACGGCCACGTTCCTCAACTTTCTGGCCGGCACCACCGTGCTGCTCGCGGCGTGTGCCGTGCACGAGGCGATCGTCGGCTGGCCCACGCACTTCCCCAGCAATCCGTGGCTGTACACCGGCGGCCTCATCGGCACGCTCTTCATCGCGGGGGCGGTCGTCGTCGTGCGCACCACCGGGGTGTTGCTGCTCGGGCTGGGCTCGATCGCCGGCCAGCTCGTGATGTCCCTGGCGCTCGACGCCTTCCTGCCCATTCGCGGGCACGTGATCGAGGCGTCGACCGTGGGCGGCACCCTGCTCACCCTCGTGGCCGTGGCCATCGCGGCCGTGCCCTCCCGGCGGCTCAGAGCGAGGTCAGAAACTCCTCGGGGTTGATGCGCTCGGTGCGCACGTCCCGGCCGCCGTCGGCGACCCCGCCCACGTAGAGCCAGCCCAGCAGCTGCTCGTTGTCGGCGAGCCCGTGCAGTCGCCGCACCGGCTCGGAGCGGGTGAGGTGGCCCGTGCGCCACATCACGCCCCAGCCCGCCTCGGCGAGAAGCAGGCTCAGAATGTGGGCGACACCGGATGCCGCGGCCTCCTGCTCCCACTCGGCCACCTTCGGACTGGCCCGGTAGGTGACCACGATCGCGAGGAGCAGCGAGGCGCGCAGCGGCTTGCCGGCGAGGGTCTCCGCCGCCTTGCCCTCGGTGCCTGACGCCTCGACGAACGCGGCACCGAGCCGCTCGAGCGCGTCGCCGCGAAGTTCGATCAGACGCCAGGGCCGCAGGGCGCCGTGGTCCGCCACCGTGCCGGCCGCGGCCACGAGCGGCAGGAGCTCGTCGTGGCCGGGCGCGTCGCCGGTCACCCGCGGCCAGGAGCGGCGGCGCCCCACGGCATCCAGCACCGTCATTCGGCGGTTACTTCTCTTCCTTGAAGCCGAGGGAGAGCGAGTTCATGCAGTACCGGTCGCCGGTGGGCGTCTGGTACGCGTCGTCGAAGAGGTGCCCCAGGTGCGAGCCGCAGTTGGCGCAGAGCACCTCGGTGCGGGTCATGCCCAGGCTCTTGTCGGTGTTGAGGATCACGGCATCCGGGTTGATGGAGGCGTAGAAGCTCGGCCAGCCTGATCCGGAGTCGAACTTGGTGCCGCTGGGGAACAGCTCGGCGCCGCACGCGCCACAGGTGTAGACGCCCGCGCGCTTCTCGTCGAGGAGGGCGCCGGACCACGGCCGCTCGGTCGCTGCCTCGCGCAGAATCGCGTAGCGGGTGGGGTCGAGTTCCTGGCGCCATTCGGCCTCCGACTTCGCCACGGGGAAGCTCGTCGGGGTGGTGTGATTGCTCATGGGATGGTTCCTTTCCGGAAAAGACCGTTCGACTCATTAAACTCGGCACCGTGCCCGAATGTTCCGTAGTCCGCAAGTCGTGGGGCGAACTCACAACTGACGAGTTGTACTCGATCCTCAAGCTCCGCACCGACGTCTTCTTCGTTGAGCAGCGCATCGACGAGGAGGAGCTCGACAACCGCGACCAGGAGCCCACGACGGAGCACCTCTGGATCGCGGATGACCGGGGCGCCGCCGCCTACCTGCGGGTGCTCTGGGACGACGAGGCCTCGCACCGCGACGCCCACCGCATCGTGGGGCGAGTGGTGGTGCGTGCCGACCGGCGCGGCGAGGGACTCGCGCAGGTGCTGTTCGCCGAGGCGGTGGAGCGGCACGGCCACGACGCCATGCTGCTGCACGCCCAGGAGTACATAGCTCCGCTCTACGCCAAGTTCGGCTTCGAACCGTTCGGCGCCGTCTACGTGGAGGCGGGCCTCCCGCACCTCTCCATGTATCGGCCAGGCGCGTGAGGACCGCGCCGTGAGAACCGCCGGGTGAGGGACACCGCGTCGTGGTACCGCACGTTCGGCGAGGTCGAGGCGCGCGGCCAATCCGCGATCTATGAGGAGTGGGCGCTCTCCGTGTCGGAGGACGCCCCCGTCCTGGCCCTGATCGACCAGCTGCCGCTGCAGAAGCGTCAGCCCAACCTCGTCTTCGCCTGCTCGCGCCTGCTCGGTGCCCCGGAGGGTCCGTACGCCGGGTTCCGGGACTGGCTGGTGCACCACTGGCCGTCGGTCGCGGCGGAGACCGCGCACCGAAGCACCCAGACCAACGAGGCCCGGCGCTGCGCGAGCCTGCTGCCGGCGCTCGCGATGATCCCCGGTCCGCTCGCCCTGCTCGAGGTGGGGGCGAGCGCCGGGCTGTGCCTCTACCCGGACCGCTACAGCTACCGGTACGACGGGGGCGAGCCGCTGCATCCGTCCGACGGCCCGAGCACCGTACTGCTCGAGTGCGCCACGAACGGCCTCGTGCCGGTGCCCACCCGGCTGCCCGAGATCGCCTGGCGCGCCGGAATCGACCTCGCGCCTCTCGATGTGTCCGATGCCGGGGACACCCTCTGGCTCCAGACGCTCGTCTGGCCGGAGCAGCACGAGCGCCGGGACCGCCTGCGCGCCGCGATCGCGATCGCGCGACTCGATGCGCCCCGACTCGTGCGTGGCGACGCGATCGACGCCCTCCCCGCGCTCGCCGCCGAGGCGCCGGCGGGCGCGACCCTCGTGGTGGTCGCGAGCGCCGTGCTCGTCTATCTTCCGGCGCCTGAGCGGATGCGATTCGTCGAGACCGTGCGTGCGCTCGGAGTCGACTGGGTGTCGCTCGAGGGGGTCGGGGGGCTGCCCGCGGTGCAGGCCGCCATTCCTGCGGACGGCGGGCCCCCCGGCAGGTTCGTGCTCGCGCTCAACGAGCGCCCACTGGCCTGGACCGGGCCGCACGGGCAGAGTCTCGACTGGTTCGCGGGGGAGTCGCCCACCGCAATCGACGCCGGGCCACCGCACTAACAGGGTTGTCGGAGCGGCGGGTTCTAGGATTGCGGTGATCCGAGGAGTGCGAGTGGGAGCGACGGCTGAGCCTGGCGACACGTCGCGGCAGAATCTGGAGTCGGCGAGTCCGGAGCCGGCGATTGCGGAGCGCACGCAGCGCATTCTGGAGTTCGAACACCAGTGGTGGAAGCACGCCGGGGCCAAGGAAGAGGCCATTCGCGCACAGTTTGGCCTGTCGGCGGCCCGCTACTATCAGTTACTGAACGCCGCGCTTGATGATCCAGGCTCGCTGGTGTTCGATCCAATGCTGGTCAAGCGCCTGCAACGGATGAGGGACGCGCGTACGCAGGCGCGTTCGGCCCGCAGAGTGGGCGACCAGTCCGCGACGGACCACCCCTAAGCATCGGAAGAACCATGGCGACATTCCCGAAAGACCGCTTCGACAGCGTGCCAGACGATCTGTTGCGCACGGGCGCCCACCGCGGTCCGGCACAGAAGGGCCGCGGCTGGATCGGCTTCGCCTGGGCCGCCCTCGCCACCGGCGTCCTCGTGCTCGGCGGCCTCTTCGCCCTCTCCGTCATCAACGGCAAGTCCACCATCGACCTCCCCTTCCTCTCCGCGTCCGAGACCCCGACCGCCACGCCGACCCCCACTGGCACGCCGACCGCCGCTCCTAAGCTCGACCCGGCGGTGCCGATCACGGTGCTCAACGGCACCACCACGGCCGGACTCGCGAACCGGGTCGGCGACAGCCTCGTCAAGGAGGGTTGGGCCGGCGCGGCCGCGGACATCGGCAGCCGGGCGAACACGGCGAAGCCCGACGTCGTCAAGACCACCGTCTACTACACGGACCCGGCCAACGAGGGGGCGGCACGAGCCCTCGTCGCCTCTCTCAAGATCGGCACCATCCTGCTCTCGAAGGTCTACACCGAGTCCCCCATCACCATCGTTCTCGGCAGCGACTACAAGACGCCGACCGGCTGATCCGAACCGGCCGCCCGGGCCGAAATCGCGCCCCCGTGTTACGCGGATGTTTAATTAACGTCGTTTTGTCGAAATTGCCGGCCGGTTAGCCGAATGTTCATTCCGATGGCGTCATATCGTCGTTATTATCTGGGATTGGTTGCCCCTCCCACCCGGGTGGGACCCGAACTCGGATCGCGACCCGGTGCACGGCAACATCGCAGGCGCCGTAGAGAACCACAGCAAGGAGTTATCAATGGCGAACGGAACCGTCAAATGGTTCAACGCTGAAAAGGGCTACGGCTTCATCACGGTCGAGGGCGGCGGACAGGACGTGTTTGTGCACTATTCCGCCATCGACATGGGCGGCTACAAGGTTCTGGAAGAGGGCCAGCAGGTGACCTTCGAGGTGGGCACCGGCAACAAGGGCCCGCAGGCGGAGTCGGTGCGCCTGGCCCAGTAGAACGACGCGCGCGATCCTGATCGGAGGGCGCGCACAGACTAACGCCGCCCGGGCACCCGGGCGGCGTTAGTCTGTGGCCGTGGGGCACACTTCGGCGCGAACGCGCACACGCACTCGGTCGCTGCTGGCGGTGACCCTCGCCGTCGGGCTCGCGCTCAGCACCGCCGGCTGCGCGCCGGAGAAGACCGGCCCGTCCCACGCCCCGTCCCCGAGTTTCAGTTCCGGGTACCGCACGCCCGCCCCCACCGCGATCGCCCCGCTGCGCGGCACGACGGTGCCGGTGGGCTCCCTCGACCACGCATCGATCGCCGCCAAGATCGACAACCACCCGGCGGCACGGCCCCAGGTCGGCCTCGAGAGCACCGACCTCGTCTACCAGGAACTGGTGGAGGGCGGCCTCACCCGCTACGTCGCGGTGTGGCAGTCGACAATCCCCGACCTGCTCGGTCCGGTGCGCTCGATCCGTCCGATGGACCCGGACATCGTCTCGCCGCTCGGTGGCATCATCTGCTACTCGGGCGGCCAGCAGCGCTTTGTCGACCTCATGCGCAAGACCCCCGTCTACAACGCCATCCACGGCCAGGCCGACACCGCCAGCACGTTCTTCCGCACTCCCACCAAGGCGGCGCCGCACAACGTGCTCGTGAAGGCCAAGGAGCTTCTCGCCCAGCACGCGAGCATCCCGGCGCCCGCGCAGCAATTCGCCTTCTCCCTCGACGTGCCGTCGTCCACCGCGGCCAAAGACGGTGCGCGCACCGCCTCGATCAACTACGCGTTCTCCGGAGTCACGAACGGCAGCTGGACCTGGGATGCCGCCAAGCGCGCGTTTCTCCGCTCGCAGGGCAGCGGGCCCGATCTGGACGGCGTGGGCGCGCAGCTCTCGGCCACGAACGTCGTGGTGATCCGGGTCACCGTGACCAACGACCACGACGTGCCCAAGACCAACCTGATCGGTTCTGGCGAGGCTTGGATCTCGTCCGGGGGAGGCACCGTGCACGCCACCTGGTCGAAGGCGTCTGCCACGGATCCGATCCGCCTGGTGGACGGCACGGGGGCCACCGTGCGTCTTGCCGCGGGCAACACCTGGATCGAGCTCGTTCCCTCGGCGGGATCCGTCTCGTTCGTCGCCCCCGCGTAGCCTCGCGGCCACCGTCTGCTCACTTGCACTCTCAGGGTCAGAGTGCCAGAATCGTTTAGCACTCCTCTATTGCGAGTGCCAATAGCTGTTGCTTTTTTGACGTCCCGGAAGGACGAAAGACACACATGGCAAAGATCATTGCTTTTAACGAAGAGGCCCGTCGCGGCCTTGAGCGCGGCCTCAACATCCTGGCCGACGCCGTCAAGGTGACGCTTGGCCCACGCGGCCGCAACGTCGTGCTCGAGAAGAAGTGGGGCGCTCCCACCATCACGAACGACGGCGTCTCGATCGCCAAGGAGATCGAGCTCGACGACCCGTACGAGAAGATCGGCGCCGAGCTGGTCAAAGAGGTCGCCAAGAAGACGGATGACGTCGCCGGCGATGGTACGACCACCTCGGTAGTGCTCGCCCAGGCCCTGGTTCGCGAAGGACTGCGCAACGTCGCGGCCGGCGCCGACCCGATCAGCCTCAAGCGTGGAATCGACAAGGCCGTCACGGCCGTCATCGCGGCGCTCGTCGCCGGCGCCAAGGAGATCGAGACCAAGGAAGAGATCGCGGCCACCGCCTCCATCTCCGCCGGGGACCCCGAGATCGGCGCCCTGATCGCCGAGGCCATCGACAAGGTGGGCAAGGAAGGCGTCGTCACCGTCGAGGAGTCGAACACCTTCGGCACCGAGCTCGAGCTCACCGAGGGCATGCGCTTCGACAAGGGCT
>NZ_JAYSJZ010000060.1:0-99042 GCF_043726815.1 Lacisediminihabitans sp. | reverse complement strand
CGTTCGAGTCACGGGTGTTCGTCTTGGGATTCATTTCTGCTTTCCACCTGCAATTCTGCCGAGTGCTCTTCGTGACGTCCGCGCTCCCCATGGGAGCATGGACGAATGGCTGAGACCGTTGTGCTTCGATCCACCTTTGGAAAATACCTGACGATCAGCGTGATCGTGGTCGTCGTGGCGTGCCTGGTCGCGCTCGGCGTGCAGGGCGAAGTCGCCGTCGCCGTTCGCTTCGTCGCCCCGCTCGTGACGCTCGGCTACCTCGTCTGGCTGGTCTACTGGGCGCCCGCGGTGGAGGTCAGCGACGGAGGAGTCAGGCTCGTCAACGTGTTCAGGACGATCGACCTGCCCTGGCCGGCCATCGAGCGCATCGACACCAAGTACGCGCTCACGCTCTTCACGACCTACGGGCGTTTCGTGGCCTGGGCCGCGCCGTCGGCCGGCCGGCACCGCTTCATCTCGACGCCCAGGGAGGATGCCCGCGGACTGCCCGAGAGCTTCTTCATCGCCGGCACCCTCGGCCAGGGCGATCTGCCGAACACGGAGTCCGGTGACGCCGCGGCCGTCGTACGCTCCCGCTGGGAGAGCCTGCGGGACGGCGGCCACCTGGACAGCGGCCTCCTGGACGACACGATTCGACCGGTCGCCTGGAACCCGGTCAAGATCGCGACGACCGCGGTGCTCGTTGCGGCGAGCCTCACATCGCTCCTGGCGTTCTCGGGTCGGTAGGGGCCGCGCCACTAGCGGTTTTCCGCGTTCGACGGCCGACGCCGGAACCAGCCGGCGATCACCTGGCCCATCTGGCGGTACGGCCCCGTGCCGCCCGGAATCCGCCGCTGGCGCGGGTCGAAGGCGTCGCGGAGCCCGTCGCCGATGAAGTTGATGGCGAGCGCGATGATGATGATGAACAGGCCCGGCCACCAGAACAGCCACGGCCTGGTCTGGAAGGCGCCCTGGTACTCGTTGATGAGCTGGCCGAGCGACACGTCGGGGGCGGCGATTCCGAAGCCGAGGAAGCTCAGGGCCGCCTCGGTGAGGATGGCGCCACTCATCAGCAGGGTGGAGCTCACAATGACGACGCCGACCGCGTTCGGGAGGATGTGCTTGAAGATGATCCTGCCGGTTCCGGCTCCCGCGACCCGGGCGGCGTCCACGAACTCCCGCTCGCGCAGGCTGAGGAACTCGCCGCGCACGAGTCTGGCCAGGGCGGTCCAGCCCAGGAAACCGAGTCCGATTCCCAGGGCGGCCGCACCGAGACCACCGACGGCGCGACCGAGGACCGCACCGATGATGAGGATCGGGAAGATGATGAAGAGGTCGGTGAGGCGCATAAGCCACTGGTCGACCCAGCCGCGGTAGAAGCCCGCCAAGGCCCCGATGACCACGCCGATCACGGCGGCGATGCTGCCGAACAACAGGGTGACCACGATCGACTGCTGCGCGCCGCGCATCACGCGGGCGAAGATGTCCCGCCCGATCTCGTCCTGCCCGAAGGGGTGCAGCCCGAAGTTGAACGGCAGGGTCCAGGTGGGGTTTCCGTTGTTGATGATGGTGTTCTGGGCCTCGTAGCCGAACCTCCACCAGCCGGGAATCTGCAGGCCGAACAGGTTGACGCCGATCGACGAGTAGACGAGCGCGGCCACCAGCACCAGGGCGATGATCGAGATCATCGCGCCGCGGTGGCGGAAGAACCGTCGGCGGACGATGGTGCCCTGGCTGAGTCCCTCGACCTCGCGCTGTTCGATGGTCATGCCGGCGTTGGCCGGATCTTCGGGGGTTTGGAGTAGCAGGTTTGTCATGGTCAGCTCACCCGAATTCTGGGGTCAAGTGCCGTGTAGGCGAGGTCGGCGAGAATGTTGAACACGATGGCGAAGGAGCCGACGATGAGGAAGACCGCCATCAGCACATTGAGGTCGAGCGGGTCCTTGAGCGCCCCGGTGAAGAGCGATCCCATGCCTCGCCAGGCGAAGATCGTCTCGGTGATCACCGCCCCTCCGATGAGTCCTCCCACGTCGAACGCGACGACGGTGATGATGGGGATCATCGCGTTGCGGAAGGCGTGGCGCATCACCACCGTGCGCTCGGTGAGCCCCTTGGCCCGGGCGGTGCGCACGTAGTCCTGGTTCATCACCTCGAGCAGGCTCGCGCGGGCGTAGCGGGTGTACCCGGCAAGCGAGATCAGGATGAGGGACATCGTGGGCAGCAGGAGGTGGGTGTAGCTGTCGATCATGTGCAGCCAGATCGAGCCCTCGAGGTCCGGGGTGTTCGCCCCGACGGTGGCAATCGGCCGACCGCCGACCGCCTCCACGTAGTCCGGCCAGGACCGCATCAGCCGGTCGGCCAGCACGAGCAGGCCGACCAGGAACGAGGTGATGGCCGCGGTGCGCGCCGCCGGCCAGCGGTCGTCCCTGCCCATGAAGTAGCCCACCGCCAGTCCGACGACAATCGACAGCACACCGAGCAGCCCGAGCAGCCAGAACGCCGGGAAGGCGGCGAAAACGAACTGGAGTGGATACCAGAGAGCCACGCCGATCGCGACGGTGATGAGCGCGGCGTACAGCGCGCGCCGGTTGGAGAGCCCGGTCGTGAGCGAGGTGACCATGAGCGCGGTCAGCGCCCCGAGCACGGCGATGAGCACGGGCCCGAGCTGGGGAGTCGTGAACCAGCCGGTCACGATCAGAAAGCTGAGCGTCGCCGCGGTGATGACGGTCGCCGAGCCGAAGATGATGAGGCGCGGCTTGCCCTCTCCGCCGATGATGCTCATCCAGATGAACCCGGAGACGAGGGATATCACCACTATCGACAGCGGCGATATCACCGGCGATCCGAGGAAGTTGTTGAACCCGATGGCCACGTAGAGCTTGAGCAGCACGGCCACCCAGAACGCGGGGAGCGAGAAGAACAGGAATGAGAGGAAGGTCACCGTGTAGTCGTAGCCGCTGTACTGGCGGATCGCGGTGCTCATGCCGATGGCGACACCGAAGATGACCGCAAGCAACGTTGCCGCGGTGACGAGCTGGAGGGTGTTCGCCGCTGAACTTCCGACCAGGCTGATGACGGAGTGACCGTTGACGCTGTCACCGAGGGTGAACTGACCGATGAAGACCTTGAGGATGCCACTCAGCCAGATGAAGAATCGCAGGGGCGTGGGCACATTGAGCTGGAGCTGGTCGGTGCGCGCCGCGATCAGGGCGGCCTTGTTCGGGGCCGTCGATCCGCGCAGGTCACCGAGCGGATCTCCCGCGAGGGAGGCGAGGTTGTAGATGAGGAAACTGGCGACGAGGAGCACCAGGATCGAGGCGCCTAGGCGCCGAATAATGAACGAGAGCACAGTTGCTGGTCGTCGCTTTCTGTTGCACGAGGAAGCCGGGTACGCGACGACTGGCTGTCGACACGACTCAGCTATTTGACCACATGGAAATGGAAGTCGTCTTGACTCATTAGTGGCCAGGGTGGATCAATGATCCACCCTGGCCACTTAAAAGGCGACTACTTGGCGGCCGCCTTCGACGGCGCCCACTCCCAGAAGTTCCAGAAGTACTGCGGTGCGAGGAACGCCGGCTTGACGTTCGTCACCGTGTCGCTCCAGGCGGTCACTCCGGGGAACTGGAAGATCGGAACCGACCAGGCCTGCTGGCCGATGATCTTGTCCGCCTGCACGAGCAGGTCATCCTGCTTGGCCGTGTCCGTCTCCGTCGACAGCTTGTCGTAGATCGCGGTCAGCGGCTTGTTCGACCATCCGTAGTAGTTGTTCAGACCACCCGGCGTGTAGTTCGCCTGGTTCTGCGCGACTGCCAGGCTGGTGGCCTGCCATCCGAACAGCGCGGCGTCGTAGTCGTTGGGCTTCGACGAGAGGTCTGCGCCCCACGTCTCGCTTCCACCGTCGATGACCGTGATGCCGGCGAGTGCTGCCGACTGGCGAACCAGCTCGAACTCCTGCTGGCGACGAGTGTTCGTCTTGCCGTAGAGGAATCGAACCTTCGGGCTGGTGACTCCGGCCTTCGCGAGGTCAGCCTTGGCTCCCTCGATGTCGACCTTGTCGTACTGGGCGTACGCGCCCTCCTTCTTCACCGCGTCGTATCCGGGGGTGCCGGGAACGAACTGCAGCGAGGCGCGCAGAACGGCGTCGGGCTGGAGCGGCTTGATGAGCTTGTCGACGATGTCCTGGCGGGGAACCGTCTTGAGGAAGGCCTCGCGAACGAGCTGGGCCTTGGCCGCGTCGCCGCCGTAGGTCTTCGGGTCGAAGACTCCACCGTTGGTGACCTGAAGGTCGATGTGCTCGTAGGTGGACTCGGTCGCCGCCTTGTACTTGACACCGGACAGGCCCTTGATCTGCGTGAGCAGGTCGGCTGTGGGCTGGCCCTCGGCGATCTTGACCTCACCGTTCTGGAGCGCGGTGATCTGAGCCTGCGGGTCGCCGACGACTCGTACCGTGATCTTCTGGTACTTGGGCGACGGTCCCCAGGTGAAGTTCTTGTTCGCCGTGAGGGTCACGTACTGCTGGTCCTTGAGGTCCGTGACGATGTACGGTCCGTCGGAGAGCAGCTTCTGCTTCTCCTTCGGCATGTCGAGGAACTTGTAGTCGTTGCTCCACGACTTGGCGACCGGGCTCAGGAACGTGTAGTCCTTGTCCTGGACGGCCTTGATGAACGCCTTGTTGGCCGCGTCGCCGGAGTACTTCTTGTCCGGGTAGGCGAGCTGCACGGTGCCGTGGGCCGAGACACCGATCGGGAACGAGAGCTCCCAGTCGACGAACGGCTTGTCATAGACGATCGTGACGCTGCGGTTGTTGTCGCTGATGGTCGGGGTCTTGGACACGAGGTCGAGGCCCTGGCCCTTGACGGCGCCGGCGTTGAAGAAGACACCCTTGTCGAGCGCCGCCTGATTCGTGACGTTGCCGTCCGCGTCGTACTCGGCCTCGACGTTGTTGAGGTGAGTGGTCAACGCTGCCCACGTCATCATCATGTCTGCCGCGCCGACCTGCACGCCGTCAGACCACTTGACGCCCTCTTTCACGGTGTACTTGACCGTGAGCGGGTCCTTCTTCTCGACCGTGTACGTGCCGAACTCGGTGTTCTTGACGAGCTTGTTCTTGTCGTCGTAGTAGTTGAACGGCGAGTTTGCCATGTAGGAGATGTTGTTGTTCGCCGCCGAGTTACCGGTCGCCGACAGGGTGTTGTACTCCTGCAGCGGGTCGTTCCAGGCGACGCTGATGGAAGTCCCCTTGATCACTTCCGAGGTCTTCGGCACGCTGCAGCCGGACAAGGCCAGCGCGGCGACGGCAACGACTGACGCCACTACCGCAATCCGTTTGATTTTCAATTTTCCTACTGTGCAAGATGAGCGACGGCAGCACGATTTCCTAGCGATCTGCCGCGCTAGATAGAAGAACCATAAGTAGGGCGTGGTCTCCCCGCCAAACTGTATGGGTCAACGTTACACAGTGGTAACAGTCGCAAGAGAATTTTGCGCTGGATCGAGATTTGGTGCGTCGATACCGCCGAATTCACAATATTGTTGCGATTGTACGGCGGGTCCGGGGATAAAGCAGCGGAAACATCGGGGTAGCATCGAAGTCGTGTCCCGGGCCTCATTGTCGAACTCCACCAAGAGCGCCCTGCTCATCTTCGACGGCGACTGCGGCTTCTGCACGACATCCGTTCGCTATCTCGAGCGCACGCTCCCGGCGATGCCGCCGAGCGCTCCCTACCAATGGACGGATCTCGACGCGCTCGGGTTGAGCACCGACGAGGCGGCCGCCCGGGTGTGGCTCGTGACGCCCACCCACCAGTACGGCGGACACCTCGCGTTCTCCGCGCTGCTCAGGCACCAGCCAGACCCCGGGTTGCGTTTCGTCGGCTGGCTGCTGGCCACTCCCCCCTTCTCCTGGGCCGGGGCGCTCGGGTACTCCCTGGTGGCCCGCTACCGGCACCTGCTGCCGGGTGGAACCCCCGCCTGCGCCATCAAGCGGTGACGTGAGGCCGTCCGCGCTGTCCCCCGCGCCGTTCCCGCTCCCCGGGCCCCCGGACGAGCTGCCGCCGCGGAGAAGGGTCGTCGCCGAGGTCTGGCTCGTGCTCGGGCTCTCGCTCGGGGCATCCGCCGTCTACTCGATAGTGTCGATCGCCGACAGCCTCACCCGCAGCCAGCCGCTCTCCCGGCAGGTGCGGTCCCTGAACGCGGCCCTGAGCGACCGCGCGGTGTTCGACCTCATCTACCAATTCCTGGCCATCTTCTTCGACCTGGTGCCCGTGGTCCTGGTGGGATTCCTGCTCTGGCAGGCCACCCGGCCGCACCTCGGGCGTCTCGGGGTCGATCTGCGTCGGCCGGGCCGCGACGCCCTCGTCGGGCTCGGGCTTGCCCTCGCGATCGGCGTCCCGGGAATCTTCGTGTACCTGGGCAGCAAGGCGATCGGAATCAACCTCACGGTGAGCCCATCGCCGCTCGACACCTACTGGTGGACGGTGCCCATCCTCGTGCTCAGCGCCCTGCGTGCCGGCCTGCAGGAGGAGATCATCGTGATCGGCTACCTATTTGCGAGGCTGCGCGACCTCGGCTGGCGCACGTGGCCGATTATCCTCGTGGCCGCCGCCCTCCGCGGCAGCTACCACCTCTATCAGGGCTTCGGCGCATTCGTGGGCAACTTCGCGATGGGCGTGCTGTTCGGCTGGTTGTACACCCGCTTCGGTCGCGTGCTTCCGTTGGTGATCGCCCACTTCGTGATCGACACCGCGATCTTCGTCGGGTACCCGTGGGCGGCATCCGCCTTGCCCGGCCTCTTCGGCCTGCCGGGCAAGTAGGGCGCCCTCGCCGCCGTTGCCGAGCCGCACCGCGGGCGTGCGCGGACAATCCGGGCCGACGTGCCAGCCCGGACGGTCCGCATTCGCCCGGGTTACGGGTGAGGGGCGCCCGGGTTACGGGTGAGGGGCGCCCGGGTTACGGGAGAGGGGCGCCCGGCCTCCGCGGCGCCCCGGGGAACTTTTCGCCGTGAGGTGCCCAGTTTTGTCGCCGAGATCGTGGCCGAGGCGACTGAAGTGGGCACCTCGACGTTCGTCGGGGAGGGCGCGCGCGGTGGATGGGTGGGCGACGTGCGCGCGGCGCGCGGAGGGCCGCCGCAACGATCGGCGCGGTTCAGTCGGCGAACGCCTCCGGCGGCGGGCAGGCGCAGACGAGGTTGCGGTCGCCGAACGCGTTGTCGATGCGACGCACCGGCGGCCAGTACTTGTTGCGGATGAGGGTGCGCACCGGGTACACGGCCTGCTCGCGCGA
The DNA here is from genome assembly GCF_043726815.1 of Lacisediminihabitans sp. Taxonomy (NCBI): domain Bacteria; kingdom Bacillati; phylum Actinomycetota; class Actinomycetes; order Micrococcales; family Microbacteriaceae; genus Lacisediminihabitans; species Lacisediminihabitans sp. The sequence continues at coordinate 91,779 of NZ_JAYSJZ010000060.1, read as the reverse complement.
GTAGGCGTGGGTCCACTCCCCCTCGATCACGGACTGCGCCGTGTGCGGGGCGTGGTGCAGCGGGTTGTCATCGGTCGGCCATTCGCCGGCCTTCACGGCATCCGCCTCCGCCTTGATCGCGATCATCGCGTCGATGAAGCGATCGATCTCGGCCAGGTCCTCGCTCTCGGTCGGCTCCACCATGAGGGTGCCGGCGACCGGGAACGACATCGTCGGCGCGTGGAACCCGTAGTCGATGAGGCGCTTGGCCACGTCGTCCACGGTCACGCCGGTCGACTCGGTGAGCGGTCGCAGGTCGAGGATGCACTCGTGCGCGACGAGTCCGTTGTCGCCCGAGTAGAGCACCGGGTAGTGGTCGCGAAGCCGGACTGCCACGTAGTTGGCGGCGAGCACCGCGGCCCCGGTGGCCCGCTTCAGCCCGTCGGCGCCCATCATGCGCACGTAGGCCCAGCTGATCGGCAGGATGCTCGGCGAGCCGAACGGGGCGGCGCTGACGATGTTGGCGTGCTCGGGCAGCTGCTCGGCGCTCCGGCCGACGATCGTGTCGCGCTGCGCCATCGGATGCCCGGGCAGGAACGGCGCGAGGTGCGCCTTCGCCGCGACGGGTCCGACTCCCGGGCCGCCGCCACCGTGCGGGATGCAGAAGGTCTTGTGCAGGTTGAGGTGCGAGACGTCGCCGCCGAAGTCGCCGAAGCGGGCGAAGCCGAGCAGGGCGTTGAGGTTGGCGCCGTCCACGTAGACCTGGCCGCCCGCGTCGTGCACCGCCTTGCAGATGGCTCCGACCTCGTGCTCGTAGACGCCGTGCGTCGACGGGTAGGTGATCATGAGCCCGGCGAGTTCCGCCGCGTGCGCCTCGGTCTTGGCGCGCAGGTCGTCGAGGTCGACGTTGCCGAGCTCGTCGCAGGCGACGACCACCACGCGCATCCCGGCGAGCACGGCCGAGGCCGCGTTGGTGCCGTGGGCGCTCTGCGGGATGAGGCAGACCGTGCGGCCGGCGTCGCCGCGGGAGAGGTGATAGCCGCGGATCGCGAGGAGACCCGCGAGTTCGCCCTGGCTGCCCGCGTTGGGCTGCAACGACACGGAGTCGTAGCCGGTGACGTCGGCGAGCCAGGACTGGAGCTGCTCGATCAGCTGGAGGTAGCCCTCCACGTCCGCCTCGGGGGCGAAGGGGTGGAGCCCGGCGAACTCCGGCCAGCTCACCGCCTCCATCTCGGTGGCGGCGTTGAGCTTCATGGTGCAGGAACCGAGCGGGATCATGCCGCGGTCGAGCGCGTAGTCGTAGTCGGCGAGATGCTTGAGGTAGCGCATCATCGACGTCTCCGACCGGTGCGTGTTGAACACCGGATGGGTGAGGAAGTCGCTCGTTCTCCGCAGCTCCGCCGGGATCCAGGTGTCGGTCTCGAGCGGAACCGAGTCGTCCGCGAGCTCCTCGCCGAGGATCTCGGCGATCGCGCGGATGTCGTCCATGGTGGTGGTCTCGTCCACCGAGAGCTGCACGTGATCGGCGTCCGCGAGGTGGATGAGGTAGCCGGCCTCGTGCGCGCGCTCGACGAGGGCCGCGGCATCCGTCTTGGTGTGCAGTCGCAGGGTGTCGAAGTAGTTGGCCGTGACGAGGGTGTGCCCCGCCTCCGTGGCGGCGCGGGCGAGCACCCTGGCGAGCCTCGTGACACGGGTCGCGATCTGGGTGAGGCCCTGCGGGCCGTGATAGACGGCGTACATCGACGCCATCACGGCGAGCAGCACCTGGGCGGTGCAGATGTTGGAGGTGGCCTTGTCGCGGCGGATGTGCTGTTCGCGCACCTGCAGCGACAGGCGGTAGGCCGGATGCCCCGCCGCGTCCTGCGAGACGCCGACGAGCCGGCCGGGCAACTGGCGTTCGAGACCGGCGCGCACGGCCATGTAGCCCGCGTGCGGCCCGCCGAAGCCCATCGGAACGCCGAAGCGCTGGCTGGACCCGACGGCGACATCCGCCCCGAGCTCCGCGGGCGAGGCGAGCAGGGTGAGGGCGAGCAGGTCGGCGGCGACGACGGCGAGGCCGCCGCGCTCCTTGACCGTCGCGAGAACCGTCGAGGGGTCCCAGACGCGGCCGGAGGCGCCCGGGTACTGCACGAAGACCCCGAAGGTGTCCGGCAGCTCGTCCGGTTCGATCGTGGTGAGGTCCAGGTCGACGAGGGTGATCCCGACCGCCCCGGCCCGGTTGGCCAACAGTGCCCGAGTCTGCGGCAGGGTGTCCGTGTCGACGATGAACACGCGAGGCTCCACCTTGCTGGCGCGACGGGCGAGCATCATCCCCTCGACGACGGCGGTGCCCTCGTCGAGCATCGACGCGTTGGCGGTGTGCAGCCCGGTGAGGTCGGTGATCATGGTCTGGAAGTTGATCAGCGCCTCGAGGCGTCCCTGCGAGATCTCCGGCTGGTACGGCGTGTACGCCGTGTACCAGCTCGGGTTCTCGAAGACGTTGCGCTTGATCACCGCCGGGGTGATCGTGTCGTAGTAGCCGAGCCCGATCATCGACCGGTTGACGGTATTGAGCCGGGCGAGTCCGCGCAGCTCGGCGAGGGCCTCGCGTTCGGTCGCGGCCGGGGGAAGCACGCTCTCGCTCGCCGCCCGGAACCCGTCGACGTGGATCGAGGCCGGTACGGCGGCGCCCACGAGGTCGTCGACGGTGTCGTAGCCGATCGCGGCGAGCATGGTCGCCTGGGCTGCCTCGTCGGTGCCGATGTGGCGCTCGGCGAAACCGCCGGTGGGAAGGGAAACGGCGTCGTCCAGCAAGTCCACTACTCTCCCACCAGCGCCGAGTACTCGGCCGCGGTCATCAGCGCGGGCAGCTCGGTGAAGGCCACCCTGATCAGCCAGCCCTCGCCGAACGGGTCGCTGTTGACGAGCTCGGGGCTCGCCACGACGGCGTCGTTCGTCTCGGTGACCGTGCCGTTCACCGGCGCGAAGAGCTCGCCGACCGACTTGGTGGACTCGATCTCGCCCACGACCGTGCCGCTCGCGACCGGCGATCCGACCGCCGGGAGCTCGACGAAGACGACGTCGCCCAACTTCTCGGCCGCGTAGGCGGTGATGCCGACGGTGGCGATGTCGCCATCCACCCGCACCCATTCGTGCTCGGCGGTGAAACCCAGTGATTCGTGGTCAGCCATGGTTATTTGGCCTCTCTCTTGTAGAAGGGGAGTGGGACGACGGTGGCCGGGATGCGCGTCCCCCGCACGTCGATGAAGAGTGGTGTTCCCGGCTCGGTGACGCCGGGGTCGACGTAGGCCATGGCGACGGGATGGCCGAGGGTGGGGCTGAGCGCCCCGCTCGTGATCACGCCGACCTCGGTGTCCCCCGAGTAGACGAGGTAGTCGGCCCGGCCCGCCCGCTTGCCCTCCGCGCGGAGGCCCACGAGCATCCGTGCGCCCTCCGGTGGCCCGGCCTCGACGGCGGCGCGGCCCACGAAGTTACCCTCCTTCTTGAGGTTGACGACGCGGCCGAGCCCCGCCTGCACCGGATAGGTGTGCAGGGAGAGTTCGTGACCGTAGAGGGGCATGCCGGCCTCGAGCCGCAGGGTGTCCCGGCTCGCGAGCCCGGCCGGCACGAGGCCACGGTCGGCGCCGGCCGCCATGAGGTCGTTCCACAGCCGCGCCGCCCGGTCGTTGCTCACGTAGATCTCGAAGCCGTCCTCGCCCGTGTAGCCGGTGCGGCCGACCATGGCCTCCTCGCCGAGGTAGCTGCCGAGCGTGCTCCAGTAGTACTTGAGGTCGCCGGGGGCGACGGGCAGCACGAGCCCGCCGACCGCCGAGATGATGGCGAGGGCCTCCGGCCCCTGCACGGCGATGAGCGCGATCTCGTCGCTCTCGTCGACGACGGTCGCGTCGAATCCGGATGCCCGAGCGGCGAGCGCCGCGGCGGCCGGGAAGCGGTTGGAGGCATTGGCGACGACGGCGAACCGCTCGGGGTGGGTGCGGTAGACGACGACGTCGTCGACGATCCCGCCGTCCGGGGTGAGGAGAAGCGAGTACTTGGCCTGGCCGACCCCGATCGCCGAGATCTTGCCGGCGAGCGCGTAGTCGAGAGCGGCGGCGGCCCCCGGACCGGTCACGATGATCTCCGCCATGTGGGAGAGGTCGAAGAGCCCGGCCGCCGTGCGCACCGCGTGGTGTTCGGCGAGGTCGCTGGAGTAGCGCACCGGCATCTGCCAGCCGGCGAAATCGGTGAAACTCGCGCCGGCATCCACGTGGATCTGGTGGAGCGGGCTGTACTTTTCTGTCGGGGTGCTATCGGTCACAGAGTTCTCCAGCGTGGTCGGATTGCCAAGAACTCCTCCTCTGTCATAGGCCTGAGAGCTTCACCGGCCCGATGGGCCGACTTTCACCGTGGGCGAGGAGTCGACGTTGAGTCCTGCTTTTCAGAGTGGCCTGTTCGATGCGGTACACGTACCTGAGAGATTGGTGGGGAGAATTGCTCCTTCGGTGCCGGGTTCCGCAGTCAGCGTTCGACTGGTGCCCCGGCTCTCCCGCATCGCGTTGAGCGGCCCGATGTTCGATTGTGGGGCCAGCCTACCGGCTCGGCAGCCGCACGGCACACGGCCGCCGCCCAGTCTGGGGTCTACGATGCGAGAGCACCGTCGAAGGGAACCTCATCACCGCTCTGCTGGGCTCGGATCGAGTCGCTCATCCATACTCGCCGCAGGCGCCTCGCTCCGTCGTGGCGATCCGGCCGTCGTCGTTCTCGGTCAACCAGCAGACCGCGGCCGACAACGCCTTCCAGTCGGCCCGCATCGACGCGGAACCGGGCGAGATGGCCAGGGCCGCGTACGCCGAGGTCACCCGCGTGCACGACGTGCTCACCGAGCACGGCGTGGAGGTGCACCTCTTCGATGACCTGAGCACGGGGCTCACCCCGGACTCGTTGTTCCCCAACAACTGGTTCTCCACGCACGCCGGCGGACACGTGGCCGTGTACCCGATGTGGTCGCCGAACCGGCGTCTGGAGCGTCGGTGGGACATCATCGAGATGCTCAAGCGCGAGTACCGGGTACAGGACGTGATCGACTACTCGGGGCTCGAACAGGACGGGCTGTTCCTCGAGGGCACCGGGGCGATGGTGCTCGACCACCTCGACCGCGTGGCGTACGTCTGCCGGTCGAACCGGGCGGATCCCGTGGCGCTCGAGCGGTTCTGCACCCACTTCAACTTCGAGCCGATCGCCTTCGATGCAATGGATGACGCCGGCCGGCCGATCTATCACACGAACGTGCTCATGTGCATCGGAACCCGGTTCGCGATGGCCGGTTTCGACCTCGTCCTGGACGAGGTGCGCCGCGCCGAGATCGAGGACCGGCTGAGCGACTCCGGCCGCGACCTCATCCGTCTGACCAGGGACCAGGTGGGCGAGTTCGCCGGGAACGCGCTCGAGCTCGAGGGCTCGCACGGGTTGATCCTCGCGCTGTCGACCCGGGCGCTCGCGAGCCTCACGAGCCAGCAGGTGGCGGTGATCGAGCGCTCGGCGTCCATCGTGCCGCTCGATGTGCCGACCATCGAGCTCGCCGGCGGGTCCGTGCGCTGCATGCTGGCGGGCATCCACCTCGGTCGCCGCACTGCCCGCCCGCGCGACTGACACCGGGCGGAGGCTCACCCCTCCGGGTCGAGCGGCTCCTCGAGGTCCAGGGGCTCCTCCGGCCACGACGCCCGAAGCGATTCGCCGGCGGCCACCGTCAGCTCGATTATCGAGCCGAGGAGCGCCTCCGTGGTCGAGGACCTCAGCAGGGTGACCTGGTCGAGGGTACCGAGCGGTGCGATGCCCGCGAGTTGCCAGGCCCTGGCGACCGGATCGTCCGAGAGCTCGACGTTGGCGGCCCAGGCCTGGTCGGTGAACTCGCTCGCGAGCGCGAGGGTGCTGCGCACCGTGCGCTCGGCGCGGCCGAGCAGGGGGAGCAGCGAGTCGTCCCAGGCCAGGGTGTCGAGTTCGCGCACGACCGCGCGGGGATGCGGGTCCTCCGGCATCCACTCCACCACCTCGATGCGGCGATCGCCCTGGGCGACCAGCCCGATGAAGCCCTCCTCCGTCGCCTCCAACTCGGTGACCTGGGCGACAGTGCCCAAGGGGAAACGCTGCTCTCCGCCGCCGACCTCCTGGCCGCGCTCGATCAGAACGACGCCGAATTCGGCCGGCTCGTTGACGAGGATGCGGGACAGCATCACGAGGTATCGCTCCTCGAACACCCGCAGCTGCAGGGGCATATACGGGAAGAGCACGGATCCGAGCGGGAACATCGGCAGGTCGGTCATCACCCCAGCGAACCACGCCGGAGGGCCCGCGCCAAGGCCCACGCTCGGAGTTCTCGTCGGAATTGTCTCTTGCACGGTTCGGGGGTCCGAAATCGCGGAGGCGACGGCGTAGCCTGTGAGTTCGACCACGATCCTCGTGGACCGGACGAAGGGCCGCACATGACCGACGAGCCGCCGATCGATCCGGCCGACTCCCGGCCACCGAAGCCCCCCACTCCGAAGGCCGGCGGCAAGGCCAAGGCCTCCAAGGGCAAGGGGCGGGCGCCCGCCGTCAAGGGCCAGCCCCGGCCGGGCAAGCGCCGCCAGTCCCGCTAGCGGCCCGCCGCATCCGCACGGATCGGGACGCCGCACGCCGCCGCTCGGGTTCTGTCACCCGGCTGCGCGGTGAGCAGGAGGCATGGCGGTGCCTCTGAGGACACAGGACACCGGGAATTCACCCGCACGACCCCGGTTGGTCAGATTCGCCTCGTAGCGTCGTTGCCGGATCACGACGGAGGAGGATCGAATGCGCTCGATAAAGAAGACGGTGGCAGTAGCCGCGACCGCGCTGCTGCTGGCAACCGCGCTGGCCACGCCGGCACTGGCCCAGGGAACGGATGGCGGCGGAAACCGCAGCGGCGGCAAGTTCAGCTTCGGTGTGATCGGCGACGTGCCGTACGGCGCCGCGGAGATCGCGGCATTCCCCTCCTTCATCCAGGACATCAACGCCCACCGGGAGCTCAGCTTCGTGGGGCATGTCGGCGACATCAAGAACGGCTCGTCGGTGTGCTCAGACGACTATTTCGCCGCCATCCGCAAGAACTTCGACACCTTCACCCTCCCCCTCGTCTACACCCCGGGCGACAACGAGTGGACCGACTGCCACCGAACCAACAATGGGGCATACAACCCGCTCGAGCGGCTTGCCGCCGTGCGCAAGCTCTTCTTCCCGGAGCCGGGAACCACCCTCGGCGCCCCCCTGGAGGTCGAGTCCCAGGCCCGCAGCGGCCTGCCGGAGAACGTCAGCTTCCGCAGTCATGGCTTCGCCATCACGGCGGTCAACATCCCGGGCAGCGACAACTCCATGCTGCCCTGGGCCGGGCTCGGCCAGACGGCGCCCACCGCGGAGCAGCTCGCCGAGGTGCAGCAGCGCACCCAGGGCGACATCCGCGAGCTCAAGGACACCTTCCGCGAGGCGCGCGAGCACCGCGACCGGGCCGTCGTGGTGATGACCCAGGCCGACATGTTCGACCCGACGGTGGCCAGCCCGTCGCAGGCGGACTTCGGGGCCTACGCGCCGCTCGTGCAGACCCTCATCGAGCAGTCGAACGCTTTCGACGGGCCGGTGTACCTGATCAACGGCGACAGTCACGTCTTCAACGAAGACCACCCGCTGGCGGCCGGCTCCTCGTGGCTGCCGTTCTACGGCCAGGCGACCGCGGCCAAGAACCTGACCCGCGTCACCGTCGACGGCTCGTCGAACGCGCAGGACTGGCTCAAGGTGAGCGCGACGACGAAGGGCGCACCGGCACCGCTCACCTTCGAGCGGATCCCGTTCACGCATCCGGCATCCTGAGTCGGAGTCAGGCGGCCCGCACGTCGATCTCCCCCGGGGTCGCGGCGTCGAAGACCAGGTGCCGGTTGGCGATCTTGTCGGTGAAGAATCGGTCGTGGCTGACCACCACGACGGCCCCGGGGAAGTGGATCAGGGCGCGCTCCATCACCTGGGTGCTCGCGAGGTCGAGGTGGTTGGTCGGCTCGTCGAGCAGCAGCACCGAGGCGCCGGAGAGCAGGCACTGGGCCATCGCGACCCTCGCGCGCTGGCCGCCGGACAGGTCGCCGATGCGTTGCTTGAGATCCGCCTCGGAGAACTGGAACATGGCCAGGAATCGGCCGACCGACTTGCGCGTGGCCCGCAGCGCCAGGCTGTCCGGCATGGCGTTGACGGCGTGGGTGACGGTGTCCTCGAGGTCGAGCTCCTCGAGCACCCGGTTGTAGGAGACCACCTTGGCGCCCCCGGCCCAGTCGGCCCTGCCGCGATCCGCCTTCTCCTCCCCCAGAAGCACGCGCAGCAGCGTGCTCTTTCCGGAGCCGTTGGAGCCGAGCACGACGATGCGGTTGCCACGCCGAATCTCGAGCGTGAGGTCGTCGAAGAGCACGCGGTCGCCGTAGGACTTGGCGAGGCCCTCGATGCGGCAGAGCACGTCCTTCACGTGCAGGCCGCCGTAGATCTCGGTGATGATCTCATCGACCGGGCGCGGGGCGCGGGACTTCTTGATGCCGGAGAGTTGTTTGCCGAGCGACTTGCTCGCGTTCTTCGCGGCCTCCCGGCGGTCGGCGATGCCCTCCGCCTCGAACGCGAGCAGCTCGTTCTCGTGAGTGAACTGGGCCTCGAGGGTCTTCAGCCGAAACTGCTTCTGGATCACGTACTCGCCGAAGTCGCCCGGGTACTCATGCAGGTGGAAGTTCTCCAGCTCGATAATGCGAGTCACCACCACGTCGAGGAATCGCCGATCGTGCGAGACGATGATGGCCGCGCCGCGGAACGACTTGAACCACGACTCGAGCCACTCGACACCGGCCACATCGAGGTAGTTGGTGGGCTCGTCGAGCAGCAGCACGTCCGGCTCCTCGAGCAGGATCTTCGCGAGCGCGGCCCGGTTGCGCCATCCGCCGGAGAGGTCGTCGATGGCGCAGGTGCGGTGCTCCTCGGTGAACCCGAGCGTGGTCAAAGCGGTGTCGATGCGGCGCTGGTAGTCCCAGCCATCGAGGCGCTCCATCTGCTCGAACAGCTCCGACTGGCGGTGGATCGGGCCGTCCAGGTCGGCGGTCGGGTCGGCGGCGATCGTCGCGTCGATCTCCGCCAGCTCGGCGTGCACGGCATGGATCTCGACGAACAAGCCGTCGAGCACCTCGGTGATGGTCTGGGTGCCGTCGAGCTCGGAGAACTGGGAGAAGTAGCCGAGCTTCAGGCCCGACTCGATGGTGACGGTTCCGGAATCCGGATGCAGCTGCTCGAGGGCGAGCTTCAGGAGCGACGACTTGCCGGATCCATTGCGGCCGATCAGCCCGACCCGGTCGTTCGACTCGAGGCGGAAGAAGGCCTCGCGCAGCACCGGCGTCTTCTCGAAGGACAGGTTTACGTCGTTCAGTCGGATAAGGCTCATGCCAACCGTTTCTGTGGGGAGATGTGCGTGGCCAGGGTCGGCGGAACCCCACCACGTTACAGGGCGGCGGATGATGTCGCGCCGGGCGCTCTCGGCGCCGACCTCTCCCACTCATCCGTCAGTAACTGCTGGCTGGGCGGCTGAACTCAGCACTTGGTGACGGCTGAGTGGGAGGTGGCGGGAGGAACCGGGTGGGGGCCTAGTTGTTGAAGCGGAATTCCACGACGTCGCCGTCCTGCATGACGTATTCCTTGCCCTCGATGCGGGCCTTGCCCTTGGCGCGCGCCTCGGCGATCGAGCCGGTGTCGACGAGGTCCTGGAAGCCGATCACCTCCGCCTTGATGAAGCCCTTCTCGAAGTCGGTGTGGATGACGCCGGCCGCCTGCGGGGCCTTCGCGCCCTTTGGGATGGTCCAGGCCCTGGTCTCCTTGGGTCCGGCGGTGAGGTAGGTCTGCAGGCCGAGGGTGTCGAAGCCGATGCGGGCGAGCTGGTCGAGGCCGCTCTCGGTCTGGCCGGTGGAGGCGAGGAGCTCCGCGGAATCCTCCGGAGACAGGTCGATGAGCTCGGACTCGAGCTTGGCATCGAGGAAGATCGCCTTCGCCGGGGCGACGAGCGCCGCGAGGGCGGCGAGCTTGTCGGCGTCGCCGAGGATGTCCTCGTCCACGTTGAACACGTAGATGAACGGCTTGGTGGTGAGCAGGCCGAGCTCCTGGATGAGCGACACGTCGATGCTGGACGACGAGAGCGGCTTGCCGGAGTCGAGGAACTTCTGCGCCTCGATGGCGGCGGCGAGCGCCGCGGGCTCGGTGCGCTTGGTCTTGACCTCCTTCTCGTAGCGAGGCACCGCCTTCTCCAGGGTCTGCAGGTCGGCGAGGATGAGCTCGGTATTGATGGTCTCCATGTCGGATGCCGCATCGACCTTGCCGTCCACGTGCACGACATCCGGGTCGGCGAATCCCCGGATCACCTGGGCGATCGCGTCGGCCTCACGGATGTTGGCGAGGAACTTGTTGCCCAGCCCCTCCCCCACGGACGCGCCCTTGACGATCCCGGCGATGTCGACGAACGAGACGGGGGCCGGCAGGATGCGTTCGCTGCCGAAGATCTGCGCGAGCTTGTCGAGCCGGGCATCCGGAAGGTTCACCACGCCGACGTTGGGCTCGATCGTGGCGAACGGGTAGTTCGCCGCGAGCACCTGGTTCTTGGTGAGAGCGTTGAAGAGGGTGGACTTGCCGACATTGGGCAGACCGACGATTGCAATAGTGAGAGCCACGGGGGTCAAGCGTACCGGCCAGACGCTACTCCTCGGCTGCGCTCGCCTGCTCCTGGATGTCTCGCACGAACAGCCGGATCGCCTCCGGCGGCAGCTCCAGGCCGATCGACCGGCTCGGATTGAGCACCAGGCCGGCCCCCGGCGGCATCGCCACAAGCAGCAGCCGGCCGGCGATGGTGAGCGAGAAGGCCGCGAGTTCGGCGAAGTCGCCGATCTGGTCGGCATGGGTGAAGGCGGCGAGCATCGATGCGCCGTTGTTGTCGAAGAGCAGGGGCTGCAGCTGGCTGAGATTGCTGGAGACCGGCGTTCCGCTCGGGATCACCACCCGGCTGTCGGCAAAGACCCTCAGCACGGCCTCGCCCGTGGCGCGGTCGGCCTGGGCGAGCACGACCATCCGCTCGAGCTCCGTCGCCTCCCGCACCTCGTCCATCCGCCAATCCTAGGTTTCTTCCCGGCGGCTCGGAACGGCCAATAGAGTCATCGCATGTCTACGGAAGACCCGCCCGCCCGCGCCGACGCCGTCGTGATCGGTGCCGGTCCCGGCGGCCTCGCGGTGGCGGCGCAACTGCGGCGCGCCGGCTTCACGCCGGTCGTGCTCGATCGGGCGCTCGAGGTCGGCTCCAGTTGGGCCGCCCACTACGACCGGCTCCACCTGCACACCGCCCGCACGCTGAGCTCCCTGCCGGGCCTGCCGATTCCCCGCGAGTACGGGCGCTGGGTGGCCCGCGACGACTTCCGCCGCTACCTCAGCGACTATGCGGCGCACCACCGACTCGACCTGCGCCTCGGCGTGACGGTCACCGGGGTGTCCCAGGGCGACGACGGCTGGAGAGTCGGATGGCGCTCCGCGGCCTCCGCGGGCACCGTCGAGACCCCGATCGTGGTCGTGGCCACCGGCTACAATCACGAGGCACGGATGCCGAGCTGGCCGGGACTCGCGGAGTACCGCGGCCGCGTCATCCACTCGAGCGAGTACCGCAACCCCGCCGAGCTCGCGGCCCACAGCGTGCTGGTAGTGGGCCCCGGAAACAGCGGGGGCGAGATCGCCGCCGACCTCGCCGAGGCCGGCGTGCGGGTACAGCTCGCGGTGCGAACGCCGCCGAACATCGTGCGGCGGCAGGTGGCCGGCATCCCCGGCCAGGTGCTCGTGCTGTCGATCTCTCCCCTGCCGACCCCGGCGGGCGACCGGGTGGCGCGGCTGGTGCAGCGGCTGAGCGTGGGCGACCTGACCCGGTTCGGGCTTCCGCCGGCGCCGCGCGGGATCGTCACCCAGATGGAGCGCGACGACGTGACGCCGACGATCGACGTCGGGCTGCTCGCCGCCCTGCGGCGCGGGGCCGTCACCGTGGTTCCCGCGGTCGCCTCGTTCACGACGGACGCCGTGGTTCTGGTGGACGGCACAGAGGTGCGACCCGATGTGGTGATCGCCGCGACCGGGTTCGCCCGCGGTCTCGAGCCGATCGTCGGCGAGCTGCGGGTGCTTGCACCGTCCGGCCGCCCGCTGATCAACGCCGCCGCGCAGCTTGCGGGTCTCGGCGGCCTCTACTTTCTCGGTTACTCGAACCCGCTCACGGGCAACATCCGCCAGTTGGCGATCGACGCGCGGGCGATCGCCCGGCACGCCGGGCGCCGATCCGCCCGCTGACTCCGGCGACGCGCGCGGGTCGTGCGGCCCACCGTCGGTCGCGCGTGAGACTATGCCGGGATGGCACTGAACTTCACCGCGATCGACTTCGAAACCGCCAACTCGTCGAGCGCGTCAGCGTGTTCGGTGGGTCTCGTCAAGGTTCGCGACGGCGTCGTCGTGGACAAGGCCGGCTGGCTGATCAAGCCGCCGCTCGGACACGACCAGTTCAACGAGTGGAACACCCGCATCCACGGCATCATGGCTCCGGATGTGGTGGACGCCCTGCTCTGGAGCGAGCAACTCCCCGACCTGGTCGCCTTCGCGGACGGTGACCACCTCGTGGCCCACAATGCCGGCTTCGACATGGGCGTGATCGCCGGGGCATGCCGGGCGAGCTTCATCGAGGTGCCGGAGTTCCGCTACCTGTGCAGCCTGCAGGTCGCCCGCAAGACCTACAACCTGGAGTCGTACCGCCTGCCGGTGGCCGCGATGGCCGCGGGCTTCGAGGACTTCGCCCACCACGACGCCCTGGCCGACTCCGAGGCCTGCGCCGCGATCATCGTGCACGCCGCCCGCCGCCACGACGCCTTCAGCATCGAGCAGCTCGCCACGGCGACCGACTCCCGCATCGGGGCGATCGGGCCCGACGCCGCCGGCGCGGTGGCCGCTCGTCGCCCAATGGCGATCGGCTGAACGCTCCGCCGCGTCGCTGACCGGGCGGTCGATGTCCGGCCTGATAATGTCATAACAAGTTATCAAAGTTGGAGATAGGTAACCCCACCGAACGGACGACGCGTGAACCAGAAGGAACACTCCCTGCCCGCGGACCTCTTCATGGACCTCGAGCGTTCGGGCCCGATGCCGCTCTACTTCCAGATCGCGCAGCGCATCGAGAAGGCGATCATGGGCGGCGACCTCCCCGCCGGTTCCCGGCTCGAGAACGAGGTCGCCCTCGGCGAGCGCCTCGGACTGAGCCGCCCCACCATCCGCCGCGCCATCCAGGAACTCGTCGACAAGGGACTTCTCGTGCGCCGTCGCGGCATCGGCACCCAGGTGGTGCACGGCCAGGTGACGAGGCGGGTTGAACTCACGAGCCTGTACGAGGACCTCGCCGGCAGCGGCCAGAAGCCATCGACCCGGCTGCTCACGCTCGACGAGGTGCCGGCCGATGCGAACGTGGCCGAGAGACTCGCGGTCGCCGAGGGAGACCCGACCCTGCACGTGCGCCGCGTGCGCCTGGCCGACGACGTGCCGGTCGCGGTGCTCGAGAACTGGCTTCCCGCCGACTTTCTCGACGTGTCGAGCGACGAACTGACCACTCACGGACTGTACCAGGTGCTGCGCGCGCGGGGGGTCACCATGCGCGTGGCCAAGCAGCGCATCGGTGCCAGAAAGGCGACGGCCGAGGAGGCCTCGCTGCTCGAGATCGACCGCAGCTCGGCCCTGCTCACCATGGACCGCACGGCCTACGACAACTCGGGTCGCGCCGTCGAGTTCGGCCACCACTGCTACCGGCCGGACCTCTACTCCTTCGAGGTCACGCTCGTCGACAAGTAGCGCCTCAGTCGCCGCCCAGGTTCGTGATGAAGTCGAGGCTCTGCCGCACATCCTCCAGCGGCCCCCGACCCGGCGGCGGCTCCTCGGTGAGCACCGTGTCCTGCTCGAGCACGTAGTAGCCGCCGTAGCCCGCCGATTCGAGCGAGTTCACGATCGTCGCGATGTCGATGTCCCCGGCTCCCAGCGGCGTGTACAGGCCGTTGCGCACCGCCTCCATGTAGCTCAGGTCGCCGCGACGCACACTCTCCGCGATGCCGACCCGCACGTCTTTGAGGTGGACGTGGCTGACCCGAGCCCCCTGGGCGGCGGCGAGAGCGACGGGGTCCGTGCCGCCGATGAGCAGGTGGCCGGTGTCGAGGCAGAGCCCGATGTCCGAGCCCTCGAGCACGCGAGCGACGTCGTCCGCCGACTCCACCAGGGTGCCGACGTGGGGATGGATCGACGCCACGACTCCCCGCTCAGCGGCGACGGCGGTCAGACGATCGAGGTTGGCCAGCAGAACGTCCCACTGTCGCTCGGTGAGCGTCGGACGCGAGTCGTAGCCGATTCGTCCGGTGTCCGCGGAGAGCACGAGGCTCACCGCGCCGGCCGCCGCGAAGGACTCCAGCTGCGCCTCGATCCGGGGAACCGGATCGACCGCCGGGTCGTGCAGCACCACGGGAACGAACCCGCCCACCGCACGCAGGCCGAATGCGGCGAGGGTCTTCGCCTTGTCGGATGCGGCGGCGGGAAGGAATCCGTCCGGTCCGAACTCGGTGGCCGCGACGCCGAGGTCGCGCATCTCGGCGAGCACCCGTTGCGGCGCGAGCTGCACTCCCCAGCCGGGAACCTCACACACACCCCAGGAGATCGGTGCGGCGGCCAGACGATCGGTGAGGCCGTTCGGCTTCGCCATGTCAGCCCCTCACTTCGTCGAGCCGCACCGGGCGGCCCTCGGCGCGGGAGAGGGTGGCCGCCTCCGCGATGTACAGCGCCTCCAGCGCCTCCCGCGGGGTGCACGGGCTCGTCTTCTCCCCGGCGGCGACCGACACGAAGGCCGCGAGTTCCGCGGAGTACGCGTCGGCGAACCGCTCCTGGAAGTTGGGCCAGGGGGCGCCGCCGGGGAAGTCGACTCCCGGCTCGGCGCTCGTGAGCGGCACCCGGTCATCCAGTCCCACCGAGCGGTTGCCCCGCGTGCCCGCGAGCTCCATTCGCACGTCGTAGCCCGCGCCGTTGTAGCGCGAGCCCTGAAGGGTGGCCAGGGTGCCGTCGTCGAGGGTGAGCAGGGCGGCGGACTCGTCGACATCACCGGCCTCGCCGAAGAAGGCCGCTCCCCGGTTCGCGCCCGTGGCGAAGACCGAGACGACCTCGCGGCCGGTCACCCAGCGCAGGATGTCGAAGTCATGGATGTGGCAGTCCCGGTAGATGCCGCCGCTGTGGGGGATGTACTCCGCCGGCGGGGGCGTCGGGTCGCAGGTGAGCAGGTGCAGACGCCTCAGCTCACCGATCTCCCCCGCCTCGAGCGCCTGCTTCGCCGCTCGATAGCCGGCGTCGAAGCGGCGCTGGAATCCGATCTGCACCGGGACGTCGTGCCGTTCGACCTCCTCGACGACGGCGACGCTCGACGCGAGCGACTCCGCCAGCGGCTTCTCGCAGAAGGTGGGGATGCCCGCCCGCACCGCGCGGAGGATCAACTCGGCGTGCGCAGAGGTCGGAGCGGCGATCACGATGCCGTCCGGTTGGAACGAGAACGCGTCGTCGATCGTGCCGTGGCGCGCGGCACCGACCGATTCGGCGGCCGCCCTGGCCCGGGCGGGATCCAGGTCGGCGACGAGCAGTTCGCTCACCCCGGTCTGGGCCATGAGCGTGCCGACGTGGGCGATGCCTATCCTGCCGGCACCGAGAATTGCGAAGCGCATGTTCTAGCCGTTCCTTTCGACGGAGCCGGCACCGAGGTGCGGCCTCTGGCTCGTGCGGTGTTCGAGGTAGTCGGCGCGGGCCGTTCGGGTGCTCTCGAGGGTCGACTCCGCCGCCACCGGCACGTCCCACCAGCCCTCGCCGTCCGGCGAGTAGAGCAGCGGGTCGCTGGTGATGTGGATGAGGGTGGCGCGATCCGAGGCCTTGGCCGTGGCGACCGCCGCGACGAGGTCGGCGATGGCGCCCGCGCCCGGTTCGACCCGGATCACCCGGATGCCCAGGCTCTCGGCGTTGGCCGCGAGGTCGATCGGCAGGATCTCCCCCGACTCGAAGTTGTTGCCCGCCTTGTCCTGGTAGCGGTAGCGGGTGCCGAAGCGCTGCGAGCCCACGTCCTCGCTGAGGTGCCCGATCGAGGCGTAGCCGTGGTTCTGGATCAGCACGATGATCAGCTTGATTCCCTCGGCCACCGCCGACACGATTTCGGTGTGCATCATGAGGTACGAGCCGTCGCCGACCATTACGATCGCGTCGCGGGTGGCGTCTGCCCTGGCCACTCCGAGGCCGCCGGCGATCTCGTAGCCCATGCAGGAGTAGCCGTATTCCACGTGGTAGCCGAGGTCGTCGCGCACCCGCCACAGCTTGTGCAGGTCTCCCGGCAGCGAGCCGGCCGCGCAGACCACCACGTCGCGGGGGTCGGAGGCCCGCTGCACGGCGCCGATGATCTCGGTCTGGCTCGGCAGCTCGAGGCCGCGGGGCTCGAAGGCCGCGTCGACCACGTCGTCCCACGCCCTCTTCTCGCGGGAGTAGTCGGCCACGAAGGCCTCGGCGACCCGAAAGCCCTGCAGGGCGTCGGTGAGCTCGAGGATGGCCTCGCGGGCGTCGGCGACGACCGGGATGGCGCTGCCGTGCTTGAACGCGTCGAAGGAGGCGATGTTGATGTTGACGAAGCGCACGCGGGGGTTCTGGAAGGCGGTGCGGCTCGCCGTGGTGAAGTCGCTGTAGCGCGTGCCGATGCCGATGATCACGTCCGCCTGGGCCGCCGCGCGGTTGGCCGTGGTGGTTCCGGTGGAGCCCACGGCGCCGAGGAACTGCGGGTGATCCCAGGCGAGCGAGCCGACCCCGGCCTGCGAGACGCCGACGGGGAGTCCGGTGGACTCGACGAGCGCGCGGAGGGCGGCCGCGGCATCCGAGTAGATGACGCCGCCACCGGCGACGATGAGCGGGCGTTCGGCGGCGCGGATGGCCCGCACGACCTCGGCGATCACCCCGCGGTCCGGGCGCGGCCGGCGCAGGTGCCACTCGCGGTCGGCGAGGAACTCGGCGGGCACGTCGATGGCCTCGGCCTGCACGTCCTCGGGCAGCGCGATCGTGACCGCACCGGTCTCCACCGGGTCGGTGAGCACCCGCATCGCGCCGAGCGCGGCGGAGAACAGCTGCTCCGGGCGCTGCACCCGGTCGAAGAAGCGGGACAGCGGCTTGAACGCGTCGTTCACGCTCATGCTCGCGTCGTTCGGCAGCTCGAGCTGCTGCAGCACCGGGTCGGCGACTCGGGTCGCGAAGGTGTCGGAGGGCAGCAGCAGCACCGGCAGCCGGTTGATCGTGGCGAGGGCCGCGCCGGTGAGCATGTTCGAGGCGCCCGGGCCCACGGAGGCGGCGCAGGCGAAGGTGGAACGGCGACGCGTCATGCGCGAGTAGGCCACAGACTCGTGCACCATCGCCTGCTCGTTGCGGGCCTGGTGGTAGGGCATGATGGCGGGGTCCTCGGCGGAGAGTTGCTTGAGGGCCTGCCCGACCCCGGCCACGTTTCCGTGGCCGAAGATGCCGAAGGTGCCGGCGATCGTGCGCTCGCGGTAGTCGCCGTCGACTGTCCACTGGTGGGCGAGGAACTCGATAAGCGCCTGGCTGACGGTCATGCGTTTGGTGGTCATGGGGTCCCTTCGGGGCGCGTGTACGGAAGGCGCGAATCGACCGGTTGGCCGGCCCAGGTGTCTCGAATCCAGCCGTGGGCCGGGTCGTCGCTGATCAGCCACACCCTGTCCGGGTCCGGTCCGGCCATCACGTTGAGGTAGTAGAGGTCGTAGCCGGGGGCGGCCACACACGGTCCGTGCCAGCCGTGCGGCACGAGGGCGACGTCGCCGTGGCGCACCTCGGCGAGGATGTCGATCTCCCGGGCATCCGAGGCGTAGGCGCGCATGAAGCCGAACGGGTCGGCGGTGTCCGGGGCGGTGAGGCCACGCGAGACCGCGCTGTCGAAGTAGTAGATCTCCTCGAGCCGCGACTCCCCGCCGGAGACGAAGTCGTCGTGCTTGTGCGGCGGGTAGCTCGACCAGTTCTCGGCCGGAGTGATCACCTCGCAGGCGATGAGGCGGGCGGCGTCGAGCTGGGCCGGTGTGCCGAAGTTGTGCACCTGGCGGCTGGAGCGCCCGGCGCCCCGCAGCTCGACGGCGACCGCGGCGGCGGGCAGGTAGGCCACCGGAAAGCGATCCTCGGTCGGCGCCTCCGCCACCGCCACCCGGCCGACCCCGGAGATCCGCAGCGCGGTGCCCGTCGGCAGGTAGAGCGTGTCGGTGGGCCCGGAGAACACGGATGCCCGCCCGGCAAGCTCCTGCACGTGCTCGACGTCCACCCCCCGCTCGCCGGGCGGCACGTAGCTCACGGTGAACGAGCCGGAGAGCGGAATCACCAGCCGCTCGACCCGCCCGGCGGCGAGCACCCGCTCGGTGCCCTCCGCCAGCTCGGCCACCCGCAGGCCGGTGTGGTGCCAGCCGTGGATGCCCGAGTCGACCACCGTCTCCCAGCCGTCCTCGGCGAGCGTCCCGCGCGGATAGAACCAGGACTCCTGCGTCACGATATGACCTCCACGATGAGACTAATGAGTGAGTGTGTCGGGCGGGCCGGCGGTCAGTTCTGGGGGAAGCCCAGGTTGATGCCGCCGTGGCTCGGGTCGAGCCAGCGGCTCGTGATCGCCTTCTCGCGGGTGAAGAAGTGGAAGCCCTGCAGCCCGTAGGCCTTCGAGTCGCCGAACGCCGAGTCCTTGCATCCGCCGAACGAGTAGTACGCCACCGGCACGGGGATCGGCACGTTGATGCCGATCATGCCCACCTCGATCTCGTTCTGGAACCGGCGGGCCGCGCCGCCGTCGTTGGTGAAGATCGCCGTGCCGTTGCCGTACTGGCTCGCGTTGATGAGGGCCACCCCCTCGTCGTAGCTCTTCACCCGCACGATCGAGAGCACCGGCCCGAAGATCTCGTCGAGGTAGACGCGGGATGACGTGGGCACGTTGTCGATGAGGGTCGGGCCGAGCCAGAAGCCGTTGGCATCCCCGTCCACCTCGATTCCGCGGCCGTCGACGACGACGGTCGCGCCATCCTCCAGCGCGATGTCGATGTAGCTCGCGACCGTGTCGCGGTGTACCTCGGTGACGAGCGGGCCCATGTCGCAGGAGCGGCGGCCGTCGCCGACCTTCAGCGTCGCCATGCGGGCGGTGATCTTCTCGATCAGGTCGTCCGCGACGGGCTCCACGGCCACCACCACGGAGATGGCCATGCAGCGTTCGCCGGCCGAACCGAAGCCGGCGTTGATCGCGGCGTCCGCGGTGAGGTCGAGGTCGGCATCCGGAAGCACGAGCATGTGGTTCTTGGCCCCGCCGAGGGCCTGCACGCGCTTGCCGTGGCGAGCGGCGGTCTCGTAGATGTACCTGGCGATCGGGGTGGAGCCCACGAAGGAGATCGACTTGACGTCCGGGTGCTCGAGCAGGCCGTCGACCGCGACCTTGTCGCCGTGCAGCACGTTGAACACGCCGTCCGGCAGCCCGGCCTCCGTGAAGAGCGCGGCGAGCCAGTTGGCCGCGGACGGGTCCTTCTCCGAGGGCTTGAGAACCACGGTGTTGCCGGCCGCGATCGCGATCGGGAAGAACCACATCGGCACCATGGCCGGAAAGTTGAACGGGCTGATGATGCCGACGACGCCGAGCGGGGACTTCGTGGAGTACACGTCCACGCCGGTCGACACGTTCTCGGAGTGCTCGCCCTTGAGCAGGTGCGGCAGGCCGGTCGCCAGCTCCACGACCTCGAGCCCCCGGGAGATCTCGCCCAGCGCGTCGGAGACGACCTTGCCGTGCTCCGAGGTGAGGATCTCGGCGAGGTCGCCCTTGCGCTCGTTGAGAAGTTCCCGGAAGCGGAAGAGCACCTGCTGGCGCCTGGTGAGCGACAGGTCGCGCCAGGCCGGGAAGGCCGCCTTCGCGGAGGCGACCGCCGCGTCGATCTCGGCCGCGTCGGCAAGCGCCACACGCCTGGTCTCCACACCGAGCGCCGGGTCGAAGACGGGTGAGGTGCGCCCGGACGTGCTCGGGCGCTCGGCGCCGCCGATCCAGTGCGGTACTACGGAGAGGTTGGACATCGTTCTTCTTCTTTCTTCGCTTCAGGCGGGCGCTCAGGCGCCGTGGACGAGCGCGGCAGCGGTGTCGATCGCGGAGACGACGTCGCCGTCCGGCGGGTAGAGCAGGGTGCGGCCGACCACGAGTCCGCGCACGCCGGGCAGGGCGAGCGCGTTGCTCCAGTTGTCGAAGGTCTCGTCCTGGTCGCCGGTGGGGTCTCCGCCGAGCAGCAGGGTCGGCAGCGTGGTCGACGCCATGACGCGTTCCATGTCCGGCACCACGGGAAGCTTGAGCCAGGAGTACGAACTCGAGTTGCCGAGGCCGGAGGCGATCGCGATCGAGAGGATCACGGCATCCGTCGACAGGTCGTTGCGGATCTTGCCGTCCACCCACTCGCTCATGAACGGCTCGAGCATGATCGGGATGCCGGCGGCCGCCGCCTGGCTCACGGCGAGCGCCGAGGCCTCGAGAGTGTCGGCCGAACCGGAGTCCCGCAGGTTGATGCGGATGAGGTTCTTGGCGAAGTCGAGGCCGTCGCGCCGGATGCGGTCGATGTCGTAGGCGGTGTACCGGTCGTCCATCTCGAACGACGAGCCGCGCAGGCCGCCGCGGTTCATCGAGCCGACGACGATCTTCCCGTCGAGCAGGCCGAGCAGGGCGAGGTCCTCGATGACGTCCGGCGTTCCGAGCACGCCGTCCACCCCCGGCCGGGCGAGTGCGGCGGCGAGCCGCTCGAGCAGCTCGTAGCGGTTGGCCATCGCCGACTCGTTGGAGCCGACGCCGAGAGCGCCGCGGGCCGGGTGGTCGGCGGCGACGATAAACAGGCGGCCGTCGCCCGCGATCAGGTCGCGACGCCGGCGCGCGGCGAGGATCTCGGCGATCCGACCGGGGCGGGCGGCCCGGGTCTCGCGCAGCAGCTCGAAGTCGAGAGCGCTCATGCGCCGATTCCCTTCATGATGTCCTCGACCTCGGCGGTGGTCGGCATCGCCGTGGAGCACTCGCGTCGGCCGGCCACGATCGCGCCCGCGACGTTGGCGAAGCGCAGGGTGCGCTCGAGCGGCCAGCCCTGCAACAGGCCGAAGCACAGCGCGCCGCCGAAGCCGTCCCCGGCGCCGAGGCCGTTGACGACCTCCACCAGGTATGGCGCGACCTCCACCGTCTCGGTCCTCGTCTTCGCGAGCACGCCCTTCGGACCCTGCTTCACGATCGCCAGTTCGATCCCGCGCTCGAGCAGGGCGTCCGCCGCGCGGTGCGGGTCGGTCTCGCCGACGGCCACCTCGCACTCCTCGCGGTTTCCCACAGCGATGGTCACCTTACCGAGCGCGCGGTCCACCTGCTCCGTCGCCGCCGCCGACGACTCCCAGAACATCGGTCGGTAGTCGAGGTCGAGGATGGTGAGCGGCCGGCGGGCGCGGGCGTCCCAGGCCACGTGATGGGCGGTGCGGCTCGGCTCCTCGCTGAGCCCGGTGACAGTCGACCAGTAGATCCCGGCGTCCCGGATCGCGTCGAGGTCGAGTTCCTCGGGGTTGATGACGAGGTCCGGTGCCTGGGGGGCGCGATAGAAGTAGAGCGGAAAGTCGTCGGGCGGAAAGATCTCGCAGAACACCACCGGGGTGTTGAGGCCGTCGACGGGAGACACGAACTCGTCGCTGACCCCGAGACGGCGAAGCTCCTGGTGGATGTACCGGCCGAACGGGTCGTGCCCGGTGCGGGTGATCACCGCGGAGGACAGCCCGTGGCGTGCGGCGGCGACCGCCACGTTGGTGGCGCTGCCGCCGAGGTACTTACCGAAGGTCGAGACGTCTTCGAGGCCGACCCCGTCCTGCAGCGGGTAGAGATCGACACTGACACGCCCGATCGTGAGAACATCGAGTGCGGAACGAGACTGGGTCATAGTGCTCTGTTCAACTTCCCTGGTCGACGGACGAGCCGCTGTGCCCGTCCGATCGACTATATGTTAGGACATATTGACAAGTCAACTCCGGTGTTCGATCGGGCAGCGTCGGCGCGGCAGCCGCCCCACCGGTCGTCAGGCGCCGAATCCCTGGCACTGACGGCACGGCGAACGGGAGCTCGATCGCGAACCCGCCGTGGTCACCGCGTCCAGCACCGCCGCGCGCCACTCGACGCCCTCGAGCGAGCCCGGCACGGCATCCGAGTCCAACGGGTGGTCGGGCCTGGATTCGGTCACGGCTTCGCTCCTCGACTGGGTGGCCGGCCCACGACCGGGCGCCACGGCGAGGCTATCAACGACCCCGTCGCGATAATCATTTACCAAATATGTCGGGTCTATGAAACTTGTTGACATTGATCGGTTTTGTCCGCACACTCTTCACTACCGGTCGACGCACACGCGCGCCGGGCTCGCAGAAGAGACATGGAGGATCACGGTGCAGATTTCAACCCGTCGAGTCATCGCAGGAATTTCGATGGCCGTGATCGCCTCGCTCGCGCTCGTCGCGTGCGCCGACTCGTCGCCCAGCGGCTCGGGGGCCGTGTTCACGACCATCGACGAGCTGCAGGCGATCGACGTGAACGCGCCGATCAACCCGTACAACGCCAAGGCGAACGAGTTCGGCGGCTACAACAAGATGCAGCTCGCCTGGGGCAAGAATTCGCTCTCGAACCCCAACGACCTCTACCCCGGCCTCGCCGCGAAGTGGAGCCTGTCCGCGGACGGCACCGCGCTCACGGCGCACCTGCAGCCGGGCGCGAAGTGGTCGGACGGCACCCCGGTGACCTCGAAGGACGTCAAGACCTCCGTGGCCCTCGGTATCAGCCAGGGCAACAACCCGGTCACCGTCGACATCGTCGACGCGAACACCGTCACCTTCACCCAGGCGAAGGGCGCGACGAGCAACACCTTCACCACGACCATGCTCACCATCCCGATCGTGCCCGACTCCTTCTTCGGCTCACACATTCCGGCGAGCATCTGGACGGACGCCGCCACCGCGAGCGACACCTCCGCGTCCCCCGACGCGCAGGCGAAGGCCACCGCGGCCATCGCCTCCCTGGGCAAGGAGCTCGTGGGCATCGGCCCGAAGAAGGACATCTCCGCCGGCCCGTTCACCCTCACCCGCGTCAACCCGGGCGAGGCGGTGCTGGCCAAGAACCCGCACTTCTACGATGCAGGCAAGATCGACCCGACCCAGGTCGTGCTCAAGAGCTACAGCGGCAACGAGCAGATCTGGGGCTACCTCAAGGGCAACCAGCTCGACGCCGCGCCGTACACCTCCACTCCGGCAAACGTGCTCAAGAGCATCCTCGCCGTCAAGGGCATCGACTCGGTCTCCGGCCTCAGCCAGGTGAGCGCCTCCCTCGCGTTCAACCAGAAGGTGGCGCCGTTCGACAACGTGCACGTGCGACGCGGAATCGCCTACACGATCGACCGCACCACGGTCACCAAGATCGGCGAGCCGACGAGCGGCACGGCCTCCGCGAGCACCACGGGCCTCATCGGCGCCTCCGCCAAGCTCTTCCTCGGCGACACGGCGAGCGCGCTCAATCCGTACAACCCGGACGCCGCCAAGGCCAGCGCCGAGTTCACCAAGGCCGGTCTCGTGAAGAGGGACGGCAAGTGGATGCTGCCGAACGGCGATCCGTTCACCGTCAACATCCAGGTGCCCAACGGCTTCTCCGACTGGATCGCCGGCGGCAAGTCGATCACGACCCAGCTGGTCTCGGCCGGCATAACCTCGCAGCTCGAGTCCTCCGCCGACTACCCCACCTACCTCAAGGACCTCGCCGACGGAAAGTTCGCCGCGGCGTTCTGGCTCACCTCGCTCGGCCCGGGGCCGTACGCCGCCTTCCAGCGCGTGTACGGCAACGCGAACGGCTGGAACGCGTCCGGCGCCAACGTGTCGCACTCCCCCGCCGGAACCAACGGCAACTGGATCGGCTCCCCCGAGACGCAGCAGGTGAACGGCACGTCGGTCAACCCCGGCCAGCTCGCCGCCTCGCTGAGCCACGTGCCGGCGGATGAGCAGAAGAAGATCGTCGGGCAGCTCGCCGCCCTCACCAACGACCAGCTGCCGGTGATCCAGCTCTGGGACTACGTGAACGTGCAGTTCGTGAACACCAACCGGTTCACCCACTTCCCCCCGGAGAACTCGGAGGCGCTGCGCCTCTCCCCCGGCGTGTGGATGCAGCTCGGTTACATCAAGAAGAAGTAGGGCCCCGACCGATGGCGAGACTGGGATTCCTCAAGCGGGTCGCGGCCAACGTGCTGCGCGCGCTGCTCATGATCTGGATCGTGTGCACCTTCACGTTCTTCCTCGTGCGACTGATGCCGGGCAACCCGGCCCAGGCCCAGTATGAGGCGCTGCTCCAACAGGGCAGGACGCCGCTCGAGGCCGAACGGATCACGACGACCATGTTCGGGTTCCTGCCGAAGGGCTCGCTGTTCCAGCAGTACACCGACTACCTCGGCCAGCTCGCCCACTTCAACTTCGGGCGTTCGATCAGCGGCCAGGGCATCGCGGTCTCGACGGAGCTGGGGTCCGCCGTGCTCTGGACGGTGGGCCTCGTGCTCACCGGGGTGGTGCTGAGCGCCGCCCTCGGCATCGTGCTGGGCGTAATCGCGGCGATGAAGCGGGCCACGAAGGTGGGCGACGGCCTGTCTATCGTCGGATCGGTGCTGCACGGCATCCCGCAGTACGTGATGGCGCTCGTGCTCGTGACCTTCCTCACCGTGAAGTTTCCGATCTTCTCCACCGGCCCGGTCGACGGGCTGCTCGAACCGGGGTTCAACGCCCCGTACATCGCCTCGCTGGTGTCGCACGCGGTGCTGCCGGCGCTCGCCTTCGCACTGTCGAGCTTCGGCGGCTACCTGCTCACCATGAAGTCGGCCGTGGTGTCGGTGTTGGGCGACGACTTCATCCTCGCCGCCGAACTTCGCGGCCTCAGCCGGTGGATAATCTTCCGCTACGTCGCCCGCAACGCGGTGCTGCCGCTGTTCACGATCCTGGCCCTGTCCATCGGGTTCATGTTCGGCGGAGCGGTGTTCATCGAGAACGCCTTCAACTACCCGGGGATGGGAAGCCTGCTCATCAAGAGCGTCGGGGCGCGGGACTACCCGGTGATGACGGGCGCGTTCCTGCTCATCACGGTGGCCGTGATCCTCGCCAACCTCGTCTCGGACTTCATCTACACGCTGATCGACCCTCGGGTCGCCCGGGCCGGAGCAACCGCATGAGCACCACGATCGACCTGCCCCTCGCCCACACGATCCTCGACCGGCCGCGACCGCACGGATTCTGGCGCCACCTCTGGCGGGTTCTCGTGCGCAAGCCGAGCCGCATGGTGGGGGCGGCGATCGTGGTGCTGTTCGTGCTCGCCGCCTTCTTCGGCCCGCTGCTCTATCCGGGCAGGCTCGCCACCGACACCGGCCTGCTCTTCGCCGACCCGAGCTTCGCGCATCCACTCGGCACCGACTTCGAGGGCGCGGACGTGCTCGCGCTGCTCGTCACCGGCACGCAGTACGTGCTCGCCTCGGCCGCGCTCGCGTCGATCATCACCGTGC
Organism: Lacisediminihabitans sp.; assembly: GCF_043726815.1. NCBI lineage: Bacteria > Bacillati > Actinomycetota > Actinomycetes > Micrococcales > Microbacteriaceae > Lacisediminihabitans > Lacisediminihabitans sp. The sequence goes on along the minus strand of NZ_JAYSJZ010000060.1, from coordinate 66,103 downwards.
TGATCGGGGTGTCCATCGGTCTCTACTCCGGCTTCCGCCAGGGCGTGCCGGACTCGCTGCTCATGCGGCTGACGGATGTCGTGCTCACCATCCCCGGCTTCCCCCTGCTCCTGGTGCTGTCCACCGTCTGGAAGTTCGGCTCGCCGTGGGCCATGGGACTCGTGCTCGGCCTCACCGGCTGGGGCGGGCTGGCCCGGTCGGTGCGCGCCCAGACGATGTCGCTGCGCGAGCGGGGCTTCGTGGAGGCGGCCCGCGGGCTCGGATTCTCCACCTGGCACATCGTGGGCCGCGAGCTGCTGCCCAACATGGCGCCGTACGTGGCGATGAACCTGCTGATCGGCGTCACCTCGTTCATCTACTCGCAGGTGGGGCTCTTCTACCTCGGCGTGCTGCCGTTCACCTCGTCCAACTGGGGCGTGATGATCCAGCTCGCCGTAGGCAACGGGGTGACCGTCACCGGGGAGGGGCTGGCCTATCTCCTGTCGCCGCTCATCGCCATCCTCATCCTCACCCTGGGGGTCGTGCTCATCGTCGACGCCCTCGACGAGGTCTTCAACCCCCGATTGAGAGCGCAATAGTGTCGGCAACCCCGTCCCCCGCTGTCCATTCGCCCGCCGTCGAGATTCGCAGCCTCTCCGTGGCGTACCAGACCACGGCGGGCCTGCTGCCGGCGATCAGCGACGTGAGCCTGCGGCTCGAGCCGGGCACGATCACCGGCCTCGTCGGCGAGTCGGGGTCCGGCAAGTCGACGCTCGCGATGTCGATGCTCAACGGGGTGCAGCCTCCCGGGCAAATCACCGCCGGGTCGATCGAGATCGAGGGGCTCGGTGACGTGCTCGCGATGGGCGGCGAGGAACTCCGCGCCGTGCGGGCGGCCAAGGTCGGCTACGTCTTCCAGGCCGCGCAGAACAGCATGAATCCGCTCAAGAAGATCGGCAAGCAGGTGCTCGACCTCGGCCGCTCGCACGAGGTCTCCGACCTGCCCGCCCTGCTGCGCAACGTGCGCGAGTTACTCGGCCAGATGGGCCTCGACGCCGCGCGGGTGCTCGACTCCTACCAGCACGAGCTGTCGGGCGGCATGCGCCAGCGCGTCGGCATCACCTTCGCCCTCGCCCTCAACGCTCACGTGCTCGTGCTCGACGAACCGACGACGGCCCTCGACATGATCTCGCAGGCCAACATCCTCGAGATCATCACGCAGATCCACGAGGCCCGCGGACTCACGACCCTCATGGTGACCCACGACATCGGGGTGGTCGCCTCCGTTGCCGACCGCATCGCCGTGATGTACGGCGGCCGCGTGGTGGAGACCGGGCCGACCCAGGAGATCCTGCGGAACCCCGCGCATCCGTACACCCGCGCGCTCATCCGGGCCATCCCGCGCCTCACCGGCGACATCACCACGGCCCAGCCCCTCGCCGGGCGTCCGCCAACGCTGATGACCCTGGCCACGACGGGCTGCGTGTTCCGCGACCGCTGCGCCGTGTACTCGGAGCTGAAGCTGGCCCGCTGTGAGGGAGAGGATCCGCCCCTCGCCCCCGTGCAGGGCGACGACCGGCTTGTCGCCTGCCACGCCGTGGAGCACGGCGAGCCCGTCGCGGCCGGCAGTCGGACCCGTATCGAAATGACCGAGACCCTCAAGGACGTGCACGCATGATCGAGGCAACCGGCCTGGTGAAGAACTACCGCGCCAGACGCGGCAGCCTGAGCTCCACGGTGCGCGCCCTGCGCGGGGTGGATGTGACGATCCCCGACGGCGGTGCCGTGTCGATCATCGGCGAGTCCGGCTGCGGAAAGACGACGCTCGGGCGGATCCTCGCCGGGGTGGAGAGTGCGGACGGCGGCGAGATCTCGATCAACGGCGTGCGCCTGTCGAGCCTGCGCCGCAACCAGCGGCGGATCGCGCTGCAGCGCGTGCAGCTCATCCACCAGGATCCGTACTCGGCCCTCAATCCCACCCGCACGGTCGAGGCCATCCTCACCGACGCCCTGCGCCTGCGGGCGAAGCAGACGAAGCGCGACGAGCGCTGGATCCGCGAGCGGATGCACGAGCTTCTCGCCATGGTGGGTCTCGACGCGGAGTACACGCTGCCGCGCTACCCGCATCAGCTGTCCGGCGGAATGCGGCAGCGCGTCGTGATCGCGCGCGCACTCTCGGTGGACCCCGACGTGCTCGTGGCCGACGAGGCCGTGTCGATGATCGACGTGTCCCTGAGGCTCGGCATCCTCGCGCTGCTGCGCCGCCTGCGCGCCGAGCTCGGCGTGAGCGTGCTGTTCGTCACCCACGACGTGGCCACCGCTCGCTACATCGGCGAGGACAGCCAGATCTACGTGCTCTACCGCGGAACGGTGGTCGAGCAGGGGCCGGCCGACGACGTGATCATGAGCCCGGTGCATCCGTACACGCAGTCGCTCCTGTCGGCGATCCCGATCCTCAAGGGACTCGAGGCGGAGCCGGAGGTGCGCGTGGTGCCGGTCGCCCCGCTCGACGATGGCCAGTCGGATGGCGGCTGCCTGTTCGCGGCGCGTTGTCCGGTGGCCCGCGCGGAGTGCGTGACCACCCCGCCGCCGCTCATCGCCCTGACTTCGGAAGTCCAGCACCTTCACGCCTGCCTGTTTCCCGAGGTGCGCGAGGTCGTGGCACGGGAAGCGGAGCCGGCGGTCCTATGAGCGACGCGACGCTCGAGGACGCGCTGCGCTCCACGCTGTTCGACGCGATCGCTGCGGGAGTGACTCCCGGCGCCGTGGCGAGCATCTTCACCGGCGACTCCACCGCCGACTCCGGCGTGACCGTCGTTGCCGGCCGGCTCGCCAGCCACGGCGCGACGGCCGCCCTCCCCACCGCCGAACACGAACGCGTCGACGAGCACACCCGGTACGACCTCGCGTCGGTGACGAAGGTGTTCTCGGCCATCACCATCCTGAGCCTCGTCGACGACGGGTCGCTCACCCTCGACGACGACGTCGCCGAGTGGCTGCCGGGCTCCGCCGCCGCCGGACGCGGCGTCACGATCGCGCACCTGCTCAGCCACACCTCCGGCCTCCCGCCCACCTGGTCCGGCTGGCGGGCGAGCGTTCGCGACGAGTCGACGCCGCACGCGCGCTGGCTGCCGCCCGAGCGATCGGCCGTGCTCGCGAGCATCCTCTCCCTCGAGCCCAGCCGCCCGCCTGGCACCGGTTTCGAGTACTCCTGCCTCGGCTACATCACCGCCATGGCGGCCGCCGAGAGCGCGACCGGACGGCCGTGGGACGAGCTCGTGCACGACCGGGTGCTCTCCCCGCTCGGACTCACCGGCACGGCCTTCACTCCCGGCCCCGCGGGGGTGGCCCCCACCGAGAACCAGTCGGCGATCGGCCGCGGGGTGGTGCGCGGCACCGTGCACGACGAGACGGCGTTCGCGCTCGGTGGGGTCTCGGCCAATGCCGGCCTCTTCGGTCCGGTCGGCGACATCGTGGCCCTCGGCCGGGCGATGCTCGCCGGGCTGCCCGGGGTGCTGAGCGCGCAATCGTTCGACCGGTTTTGGAACGACCAGCTGCCCAGGATGCTGGGCGATCGCGCCGCGGACACCAGCCGGGAGATCGGCTACGGCCAGAGTCTCGGGCTGCGGGTGGCCCAGTCGAGCTGGATGGGCGACTCCCCCTCCGCCCGCGGCCATAACGGCTTCACGGGCACCTCCCTCTTCGTCGACCCGCAGGCCGACCGGGTGGTGGCGCTCCTCGCCAACCGCGTGCACCCCACGCGCGAGGGGCCGGATGCCCAGCCCCTGCGCTCCGCGGTCGCCTACCTGCGCTGACCCACCGTCAACAGCGCGTCCCGCACCGAGAAGTCGGCCGCCTCGAGGGCGGCCCGGGCCACGTCGGGCGCCGCGGCGCCGAGGCTGGACACGATGGCCACCCGGAGGTCGTCGCCGCAGGCGGCGAGCAGGGCCACGCTCTCCACCTCGCCGAGGCCGGTGGCCGCGACGAGGATCCCCACCGTGCGCCCGCGCAGCTTGGCGTTCGTGGCGACGACCGACACCATGAGGTTCGACCAGGTGCGACCGAGCGCCACCATGAGCGCCGTCGAGAAGCCGTTGAGCGCCATCTTCTCGGCGCTGCCCGCCTTGAGCCGGGTAGACCCCGTGACGACCTCGGCACCGGTGTCGAGCACGATGTGGCTGTCGGCCAGCGGAGCGAGGGGCGCACCGGGATTGCAGGAGATGAGCGCGGTGCTCGCGCCCAGGGCCCGGGCCGTCACGAGCGCCCCGCGCACGTACGGCGTGGTGCCGGATGCGGTGAGGCCGATGGCCAGGTCGTGCGGACCGAGGCCGCTCGCGTCGGTGCGGCCGTCGGCATCCGAGTCCTCGGAGTCCTCTACGGCGCTCAGCATCGCGGGCGGCCCTCCGGCGATGTGCGCGGTGACCACGCCGTCGTCGAGGTTGAAGGTGGGCACCAGCTCCGCCGCGTCGAGCATGCCGAGGCGGCCGGACGTGCCGGCCCCGAAGTAGTGGATGGATCCGCCGGCCCGGATGCGCTCCGCCGCGAGGTCCACGAGGGACGCGAGCTGCGGAAGAACCTCGGTCACCGCGGCGACCGCCACTGCGTCCTCGCGGTTCAGGAGCCGGAGGATGTCGATGGTGGCGAGGTCGTCCAGGCCGGTCGAGGCCTCGAGTCGACCCTCCGTGGGCGGCAGCGCCGCCGGACCGGGGCGTACTGCCTGCGTGACTGACGTCGGCTCCACTGAGGGGTCCTCTCATCGTGAGTTCGTGGCCCCAGAGGGGCACTCACCCCATAGTGTCAAGAATTTTCATAAACTGCCACAGTTCAGTCAATAGTTTACTGACGGTCGTCTCCTCCCCGGCTGACGGCCGGGCGGGCTTCGATCACGGTGCGGGTTGCGAAGGACGGTGCCACCGTCCACGGGTGCCTGCCCCGCAGACTCCCGTTGTGCAGGACGGGCCGTGCAGGACGGCAGGACGCGTTGTGCAGGACGGCAGGACGCGTTGTGCAGGACGGCAGGGCGCGTTGTGCAGGACGGCGCCGCCGTCCACGGGCGCCCGCCCCGCAGACTCCAGTTGTGCAGGACGGTTTGTGCAGGACGGGTTGTGCGGGACGGGTTGTGCAGGACGGGGTTGTGCGGATAGCGAGCACGAAGGGTGCAGAATCGTCGGGAGTGTCCTGCAGACCGGGTCCGTTCCGGTCGCCACACCCCTGCCGTGTCCTGCACACGCTGTCCTGCACAACTGGAGTCTGCGGGGTAGGCACCCCAGACTCCGGTCCCCGTGGCGCAGAACACGGCCCGACCGACGCGGGCGGCACCGCAAATGGCGGTCGGGAGGCACACCCCATCAACCAACCTGCCTGGTCAGTACATTCGGGCGGCGCGGGTCACTCCGGGGGCCGATCGACGGAGCCGGACCGGGCGCGTTTCAGCGTCCTGGTGCCCTCCCTGGTCGACTTGAGGGCCTCCACCGTCTCGCCGTAGCTGCGCTGCGCGACCCCCACGAAGATGCAGTCCACGAGGGTGAGCTGCACCGTGCGGCTCGCCATGGCCCCCGACCGGAACGTCGTCTCGCGCACGGCTGTGTAGAGCACGAGGTCGGCGGCCTCGGCGAGCGACGACCCGCGCACGTTGGTGATGCCGACGGTGAGGGCGCCGCGACTCCTGGCGAGGTGCAGCAGCTCGACCGGCTCGAGGGTGCTGCCGCTGTGCGAGAGGCCGATCGCGACGTCGCCGGGCCGCGCGAGCGATGCCATGGAGAGCGCATCGTGCGCGTCGGCGAAGGCGAACGCCATCCTGCCGATGCGCAGGAGCTTCTGCTGCAGGTCCTGGGCGACCAGGTGGCTGGCCCCCACCCCGAAGATGATGATCTTTCCGGCCGCGTCCACGGCGTCGATCACCCGGGTGAGCACGACCAGGTCGAGGTTCTCGATGGTCTCGCGGATGCCGAGGGTCTCGGCGAACGAGATCTTCTGCACCGCGTCGGCGAGGGAGTCCTCTCGACTGATGTCCGATCCATAGCGCGACTCGTTCTTGTTGGCGTCGCTCTGGAACTGTCCGGTCTCCCGGCCGAGCTCCGCGGCGAGCGCGAGCCGCAGCTCGGCGTAGCCGCTCAGGCCGATGCTGCGGCAGAACCGCACGACCGAGGTGCCGGAGGTGTCGCACAGCTCGGCGAGTTCGGTGATGGTCTTGTCCATCGCGAGCTGCGGATTCGCCATCAGCGCGTCGGCGACCCGGCGGGCCGAGGGCGACAGCGAGTCGGCGATCGCCTGGATTCTCGTCTGGATGCTCATTGGGGTTCCATTCGGCTTCGCGACACCGCGGCCGGGCTGCCGCTGGTGCCACTATTCCAGCTAACCCGGTCGTAGAGGCGCAGGTCGGCCGGCGGATTGTCGGGGGTCGGGCTGTTCGCGAGCAGGGCCGCGAAGTCTCGCGCGTCGAGGGTTCGGAGCGCGTCGCTGCCCCAGAGCAGGTCGGCGAACGGCCTGCCGCCCCCGGCCGCGGGCAGAAAGGCGAACTCCCCGGGGTACAGGTCGGCGAGCAGCAGCAGCATCGTCACCCCGGTCCCGAGCGGTTCGAAGGCCACGGGGTCGACGATGTGCAGCTGCACCCCACGCGCCCGCTTCCCGACCCCCTTGCCGAAGGTCGGCACGAAGAACAGCTCACGAAAGATCACGCCGGGCAGGTTCCGCTCCCGCAGCGCCCCGGCGAACCTGGCATCGACCCAGGCAGCGCCGACAGTCTCGAACGGACGGGTCGTGCCGCGCCCTTCCGAGACGTTGGTCCCCTCGAACAGGCAGGTGCCCGGGTAGGCGAGCACGCTCTGCCGGGTCGGCAGGTTGGGCGACGGCGGCACCCACTCCCCCTCCTGCGCCGGCGCCGGTTCGATCCCGATCACCGTGAGATCCGCGGGTCGCCCCACTCGATCCGGAATCTCGAGCGCATTGAATCGCACCGCCAGCTCCCCGATCGTCAGGGAGTGCACAATCGGGATGGACGCCCGGCCGACGAAGCTCTCGAACCCGGGAAGGATCCCCGGGCCGATCGCCGGGCGGTCGCCGAGGGGGTTGGGCCGGTCGAGCACCACCACCGGGATTCCGAGCCGGGCCGCGGAGATCATCACGTCGAACATCGACCAGAGGTAGGTGCCGAACCTCGCACCGAAGTCCCGCAGGTCGACGAGCAGTTCGTCGATGCCGGCCCCGGCGAGGAGGGCGTCGAGGGCGTCTCCGTCGAGGAGGTAGGTGTCGTGCACGATGAGGCCGGTGCGCTCGTCGACGCCGCCCGGCTCGCTCTCCCCCGCCTGCGCGCTGCCCCCCAGCCCGTGCTCGGGGCCGAAGAGACACGACAACCGGATGCCGGCCGCGAGCAGGGCGTCGATGTTGCGGGAGAGGTCGGGCATGGTGGCCGCGAAGTTGGTGAGCAGCCCGCGCCGCGTACCGGAGCGGCGACCGGAGCCGTGGCTGGGCAGGAGCGCCGGATTGGCGCACAGCCGGCTCACCCCGGTGCGGAGGCCCGTGCGGAGGCCCGTGCCGAGGTCGGCGCCGCCGCTCGCGAGGTCGGCGGTGCGGTGTGCCGTGTCGGTCGTCATCGATCCCGCTCGCTCCCCGAGCGCGTCGCGCTCAGGGCAAGGCTAGGCCCGTTGTCAATTAATGACAAGGTTGCTCACGTTTTCGAAACTTTGTGCCATTTCGCCTTGACCCCCCGCGGGCGGTGGAACAGACTCGACGGGTGAACCGGATACGACAGTACGAACCGCGGGACCTCGCCGACCTCTACGAGATCTGCGTGCGCACCGGCGCATCCGGAGGCGACGCGACCGGCCAGTACGGCTCCGACGACCTGCTCGGCGACATCTTCGCCGCCCCATACGCCACGCTCGAACCGGAGCTCGCCTTCGTGGTGGACACCGGGGACCGGGTCGCCGGCTACCTCGTGGCGACCGCGGACACGGCCGCGTTCGTGGAGCGCTACCGCGAGGAGTGGCTGCCCCGGTTCGACGCCAAGTACCCCCTCGTCCAGCCGGCGGTCACCGCCGATGAGGAGATGATCGCCCGCGGCCACAACCCGGACTCGATGCTCGCTCCGGGCACCGAGCTCTTCCCGGCGCACCTGCACATCGACCTGCTCCCCGAGCTGCAGGGGCAGGGCTTCGGGCGCGCCCTCGTGCGCACGCTGCTCGCCGCGCTGCGGGAGCGCGACGTGCCGGGGGTGCACCTGGGCGTCGGCATCCGCAATCTCGGGGCGAGGGCCTTCTACGCGCGGCTCGGCTTCCGCCCGCTTCCCGCCGACCCGACCAACGAGACCCTGCTCGGCATCCGCACCGACGCCGAGGTCTAGGGTTCCCCGTCCGTTCCCGGCTACTTGTTCTGGGGGAAGCCCAGGTTCACCCCGGCGTGGCTCGGGTCGAGCCAGCGTCGCGTGATGGCCTTCTGGCGGGTGAAGAAGTGGATGGCGTCCGGCCCGTACGCCTTCGAGTCGCCGAAGAGGGAGTCCTTCCAGCCGCCGAACGAGTAGTAGGCCACCGGAACGGGGATGGGCACGTTGATGCCGATCATCCCCACCTGCACCTCGCGCTGGAACCGCCTGGCCGCTCCGCCGTCGTTCGTGAAGATCGCCGTGCCGTTGCCGTAACGCGACGCGTTGATGAGCGCGACGCCCTCCTCGTAGGTGGCCACCCGCACCACGGACAGCACCGGGCCGAAGATCTCGTCGGTGTACACCCGGGAGGAGGTGGGCACGGCGTCGATGAGCGTCGGGCCGAGCCAGAAGCCGTCGGTCTCCCCGTCGACCGTGACCCCGCGGCCGTCAACGACGACCTTCGCGCCGTCCTCGGCCGCGATATCGATGTAGCCGGCCACCTTGTCGCGGTGCTCCCGCGTGATGAGCGGTCCCATGTCGCAGTTGCGACGGCCGTCCCCCACCCGCAGGCCCGACATGCGCGAGGCGATCTTCTCGATCAGCTCGTCGGCCACGGGCTCGACGGCCACGAGCACGCTGATCGCCATGCAGCGCTCGCCGGCCGATCCGAACCCGGCGTTGACCGCCGAGTCGGCGACCAGATCGAGGTCGGCATCCGGAAGCACCAGCATGTGGTTCTTCGCTCCGCCCAGCGCCTGCACCCGCTTGCCGTGCTTCGAGCCGTTCTCGTAGATGTACTTCGCGATGGGGGTGGAGCCCACGAACGAGATGGAGGCGACGTCCGGGTGCTCGAGCAGGGCATCCACCGAGACCTTGTCGCCGTGAACGACGTTGAACACGCCGTCGGGCAGCCCGGCCTCCTGGAACAGCTGCGCCATCCAGACGGAGGACGACGGGTCCTTCTCCGAGGGCTTCAGCACGACCGTGTTGCCCGCGGCGATCGCCAGCGGGAAGAACCAGAGCGGCACCATGGCCGGAAAGTTGAACGGGCTGATCACGCCGACCACGCCGAGCGGCTCGCGGGTGGAGTAGACGTCGACGCCGGTCGACACGTTCTCGCTGTACTCGCCCTTGACCAGGTGCGGGATGCCGGTGGCGAACTCCACGACCTCGAGGCCCCTGGCGATCTCGCCCAGGGCGTCGGAGATCACCTTGCCGTGCTCGGCGGTGAGGATCTCGGCGAGCTCGAGCTTGCGGGTGTTGAGCAGCTCGCGGAAGGTGAAGATCACCGACTGGCGCTTGGCCAGCGAGGTGTCAGCCCAGGCCGGGAAGGCCGCCTTGGCCGCGGCGACAGCGACGTCGACGTCGCCCGTCGTGGCCAGCCGGACCTCGCGGGCGACCCGGCCGAGGGCGGGGTCGAAAATCGGTCCGGTTCGCGTCGATTCGCCCTCGAATGCCGCGCCGTTGATCCAGTGGTTCACGATGTCCATGCCGCCATGCTAGCCGCGGGATCGGCCCGAAATTGGTCGTTTATTGTTCTCGAAATGTTTGCGGCTCGAGGCGGATGTCCGGGCGTTCGACGAGGCAGCAGGCGCCGTGGCAGGGTGGGCAGATGCGAATCCAGCGGATCGGCTTCACCCCGCTCAAGGGCGGCCGTCATCGGGAGCACTGCGCGCCGCCTCGATCGACTTCGGCGCCTATGCCGAGGTGGTGGTTCCCGGGCGCGTGGTCCGCGGGGACGCCGTCAGCCTCGAGCCGGCCTGACCCTCCGCGGGGATCCGCGCATCGCGGGCGGTGCTTGCCGGCATTGTCGGAGCCCGCTGTCACACTGGATTCATGGACCCGCTTCTCGCCCTCATCATCGGCCTCGTCATCGGGGTGCTGCTCGGCGCAGTCATCGGGCTCCTTCTTGCCCGCGCCCGGCGCGCCGGCACGCCGGCGACGGCCGACCCCGCCCTCATCGCCTCCCAGCACGAGATCGCCCTCGCGGCCGTGCGGGCCGACGGACTCGCCGAACAGTCCCGGCTGAGCGCGGAGCTCGCCGCCGTGCAGGCCACCGCGTTCGCCCTCAAGGAGCAGGTCGCCGGTCAGCAGGCCCAGTATCGCGAGCTCGTGGAGCGCCACCGCCTCGAGCAGGTCGCCGAGGCGGAGCGCCAGCAGAAGGAGAGCCGCGTGCTGCAGGCCCTCAGCCCCGTGCAGGAGTCGCTGCGCACCATGCAGCTCAAGGTGACCGAGCTCGAGGCCCAGCGCAGCCAACAGCACGGCGAGTTGAGCCAGCAGTTGCGCACCGCCACCGAGTCGGAGGAGCGCCTCCGCAGCACGGCGGAGTCGCTCGCCTCCGCGCTGCGCAACAACGCCACCCGCGGGGTGTGGGGCGAGACGCAGCTGCGCAACGTCGTGCAGGCCGCCGGACTGATCGAACGCGTCGACTTCGATGTGCAGTCGAGCATCTCCTCGGACGCCGGGGCCGGTCGACCGGACATGGTCATCCACCTCCCGGGCGGCAAGAACATCGCCGTGGACGCCAAGGTACCGTTCAACGCCTACCTCGAGGCGAGCCAGATCGCCGTCACCGCCACCGGCGAGGAGGGCGCGCGACGCGAGCAGTTCATCCGCCAGCACGTCAAGGCCGTGCGGGCGCACATCGACACCCTCGGCAGCAAGGCCTACTGGGCCGGACTCGACGCCTCCCCCGAACTCGTGATCGCCTTCATCCCGAGCGAGTCGCTCGTCTCGAGCGCCCTCGAGGCCGACCCGGGCATCATGGACTACGCGTTCTCCAAGCGCGTCGCCCTCTCGTCCCCGGTCACCCTCTGGTCGGTGCTCAAGACCGTCGCCTTCAGCTGGCAGCAGGATGTCGTGACCCAGGAGGCGAAGATGCTCTTCGACCTCAGCCGCGAGCTCTACGGCCGCCTCTCCACCCTCGCGAGCCACGTCGACAAGCTCGGCCGGTCGATCGAGAGCACGGTGAAGAACTACAACGGATTCGTGGGGTCACTCGAGCGCCAGGTGCTTCCCTCGGCGCGCAAGCTCAACGTGCTCGACGAGTCGAAGGTGCTCGGCAGCCACGACGAACTCGAGGACTTCCCCCGCGACCTGAGCGCTTACGAGCTCGTGGCGGAACTCGAGGCCGTCGCCGCCCTCGAGGTGGAACCGGACCGCACGGCCTAGGTGTACTGCCCAGGCAGGTTGGTATCTCCTGGGTTGTCGACCTGGCCCCCCTCGCGGCCGCCCCGGACGCCCTCTGGCGGTGCCGCCCGCGTCGGTCGGGCCGTGTTCTGCAGGACGGCCCGCGGAGGCGCGGGCGCCTGCCCCACAGACTCTGGTTCTGCACGACTGCGTGTGCAGGACACGGTAGGGGTGTGGCGACGCGAACGGTCCCGGTCTGCAGGACGCTCCCGTCGGTTCTGCACCTCTCGTCCTCGCTATCCGCCCAAGCCGTCCTGCACAACCCGTCCTGGCGTCCTGCACAACCCGTCCTGCACAACGGGAGTCTGCGGGGTGGGCACTCGTGGACCGGAGCCGTCCTGCACAACGTCTGCCCGGGCAGTACACCCAGCCCGCGCTACAGCCACTTCTCGGCGAGGTGGTCCGCCACGACGCGGCGGATGGTGCCGGAACGACCGCGAAGCACGATGCTCTCGGTGCGGATGATCGGGCCCTTCTTGCGCACGCCGCCCACCAGCTGGCCGTCCGTGACGCCGGTGGCGACGAAGTAGGTGTTGTCGCTCGTGACGAGGTCGTCGATCTCGAGGATGCGGTCGAGGTCGTGTCCGGCGTCGATCGCCTTCTGGCGCTCGTCGTCGTCCCGCGGGGCGAGCTTGGCCTGGATGAAGCCGCCGAGCCCCTTGAGCGCGCAGGCCGTGATGATGCCCTCCGGGGTGCCGCCGCGTCCCACACACATGTCGATTCGCGCGTCGTAGCGCGCGGCGTTGATGCCGCCGGCCACGTCGCCGTCGAGAAGCAGTCGCGTGCCGGCTCCCGCCGCCCGGATCTCGTCGATGAGCTCGACGTGCCGCGGGCGGTCGAGCACGGCCACGACGATGTCGGCGATGTCCTTCTTCATCGCCTTCGCGAGCGCGCGGATGTTCTCGCCGATCGGCTGGCGGAGGTCTACCACGCCGTGGCCCTCCGGCCCCGTGACGATCTTGTCCATGTAGAACACGGCGGACGGGTCGTACATGCTGCCCCGGTCGGCGACCGCGATCATCGAGAGCGCGTTCTGGCGACCGGCCGCGGTGAGGGAGGTGCCGTCGATGGGATCGACGGCGATGTCGCAGGCGGGGCCCAGTCCGGTGCCGACGTGCTCGCCGTTGAACAGCATCGGCGCGTGGTCCTTCTCGCCCTCCCCGATCACGACGAGGCCGTCGAAGCCCACCGTGCCCAGAAACTTGCGCATCGCGTCGACGGCCGCTCCGTCCGCGGCATTCTTGTCACCCCGCCCGATGAAGGGCACGGCTCGAATCGCCGCCGCCTCCGTCGCTCGCACGAGCTCCATCCCGAGGTTGCGGTCGGGATGCTGAAAAAGGTTCGCGGTGTCAGTGTTCACTCGTCAAGGCTAACGAGCCTGCCTCCCCGCGCGCGCGCCTCGTTCGCGAAACAATCGGCATTCTTTCGCGGGTACCGGGAGTCAATAGACTCGTACCGTAAATTCGGCGCTGGCCCGATGCGCCAGTCCGAGTAGCCTCAGAAGGAGACGCAATGCCCATCGCAACCCCCGAGCAGTACGCCGACATGCTCGACAAGGCCAAGGCGAGGGGCTTCGCCTACCCCGCGTTCAACGTGTCGTCGTCGCAGACGATCAACGCCGTGCTCCAGGGCCTCACCGAGGCGGGTTCCGACGGAATCATCCAGGTGACCACGGGCGGTGCGGACTACTTCGCCGGGCACACCGTCAAGAATCGCGCCGCCGGAGCGCTGGCGTTCGCCGCGTTCGCGCACGAGGTGGCCAAGAACTACCCGATCACGGTCGCGCTGCACACCGACCACTGCCCGAAGGATGCCCTGGACGGCTTCGTCCTGCCCCTCATCGAGGCCTCGGAGTCCGAGGTGCGCGCGGGTCGCAACCCCATCTTCCAGTCGCACATGTGGGACGGCTCGGCCGTGCCGCTCGCCGAGAACCTCGAGATCGCCCAGTCGCTCCTGCCGCGCATGAAGGCGATCAACGCGATCCTCGAGGTGGAGATCGGTGTGGTCGGCGGCGAGGAAGACGGCGTCAGCCACGACATCAACGAGCACCTCTACACGACCATCGACGACGCGGTCGCGACCGTCGAGGCGCTCGGCTTCGGCGAGAACGGCCGCTACATGGCCGCGCTCACCTTCGGCAACGTGCACGGCGTCTACAAGCCCGGAAACGTGAAGCTGCGCCCGGAACTGCTGCACGAGATCCAGGTCGGCATCGCCCAGCGCTACGGCACCGGCGACAAGCCGCTCGACCTCGTCTTCCACGGCGGATCGGGCTCCACCGACGAGGAGATCGCGACCGCCGTCGCGAACGGTGTGATCAAGATGAACATCGACACCGACACGCAGTACGCGTTCACGCGGTCGATCGCCGACACGATGTTCAAGAACTACGACGGCGTGCTCAAGGTGGACGGCGAGGTCGGTAACAAGAAGGTCTACGACCCGCGCTCCTGGGGCAAGCTCGCCGAGACCGCGATGGCGAAGCGCGTGGTGCAGGCGACCCAGCAGCTCGGATCGGCCGGCCACTCGGGCAACTAGTCCCTCGGGCCGGTCAACGGGTCGCCGCTCAGTAGAGGAAGATCCGCAGCCAGCCCGGATTGTGTGCGTGCACCAGCACCAGGAAGACCACCAGGTCGAACAGCAGGTGCACGCACACCACGTAGGTGAGCGACCGCGTGCGGGTGAAGATGTACCCCTGCAGCAGCGCGAACGGGAAGGTCATCAGCGGACCCCAGCCGCGATAGCCGAGTTCCCAGAGGAACGAGACGAAGATCACGGCCTGCAGCAGGTTGGCCTGCCAGACCACGAAGTGCCGCCTGAGCAGCGCGAACACGACGCAGATGAAGAACATCTCGTCCCAGATCCCGACGAAGTTCACGCCCACGAACAGGCGCGCGAGCTCGTCCGGCGCGTGGATGGCCGGCCAGTTGAGGTACGCCCCCGAGCCGATGAAATAGAACGGCAGGATGAAGTAGCCGAGCACCAGCACGATCGGCAGGTACGAGCGTTCGAGCCTGGTCCAGCGGTGGCCGGTGTTGATGGGGAACCGGATCGCCCGGTCGGCGCCGCGTCCGACCCCCAGGCGGGGAAGGCCCCACCGCTCGACGGCATAGGGCACAGCGATCGCGAGGCTGAGCACGGTGCCCATGAGCGCGATGTTGGCGTAGCTGATGTCGGCCGCGACCGAGATGGTGCTCACGATTCCGAGGCCGGCGCCCACGAGCGTGAGGCTGCGGAACAGGTCGCGATCGAGGGCGAACGCCGCGATCAGGCTGGCGGCGAGGGTCGCGTATCCGGCCGGCATTTCCTGCACGCCGAAGAGCAGAACGGCGGAGGCCGAGACTCCGGCCGCGGGAAGCAGGTTCCAGGAGAGCGCCGGTGGCGCGGTGCGGGGTGACTCCAGGGCGCGAGGGTCAGCGACCGACATAGGCGGTGAACGCCGGGTCGCCCAGCATGAGCGTGGCGAGGCAGACGAAGGAGACCAGATAGGCCACCGCCCCACCGATGATCGGCAGGTAGAAGGCGACGCGGCCCTTGCGAAGCGCCCTCGTCGTCACAACGACGGTGACCAGGAACAGCACGACGTTGGACACGTTGATGACGATTCCGAGAGTGCCGGCGAGGGCCGTGGGGGTGTAGGTGCCGATGTTCATCATCGTGTACACCTGCTGGATCACGGCGTTCAGGTCGGTGAACTGGAAGAAGCCGGCGATCACGGTCACCGCGCCATAGGCGAGCAGGGCGTAGCTGAGAAAGGCGTCCCAGCGGCGCGGCGCGGCCGTTCCGATGGCCGAGGGCGCGGCACCCGGCACGACGGCAGCACGCTCCGCGGCGGGCGGCACCACGGGCGGCGCGAACGACGGGGCGGGCAGCCCGGCCGCCGCGGCCTGGTCCTTCGGGCTCGCGTACTCGCCGTACTGCGGGCGCGGTCGGGGGTCGGTCATTTCTTCTGCCAATCGAGTTGTCGGGTCCGGCCGCCGAGTCCGCGGGAATCGGCCTGGCCGCTCGCGTCCTTGCGCAGCTCCTTGGGCAGCGAGAACATCAGGTCCTCCTCGGCCGTCACGACCTGGCGCACGTCGGTATAGCCGGCGTCGGCGAGGTCGTCGAGCACCTCCTGCACGAGAACCTCCGGCACCGAGGCGCCGGACGTCACCCCGACCGTGGAGACACCGTCGAGCCACTCCTGGCGGATCTCGCTCGCGTAGTCCACCCGGTAGGCGGCCCGCGCGCCGTTCTCGAGGGCGACATCCACCAGGCGCACGGTGTTCGAGCTGTTGGCCGAGCCGACGACGATAACGAGCTCGGCCTCTTCGGCGACCTTCTTGATGGCCACCTGACGGTTCTGGGTGGCGTAGCAGATGTCGTCGCTCGGCGGGTTGCGCAGGTTGGGGAATCGTTCGCGCAGCAGGCGCACCGTCTCCATGGTCTCGTCGACGCTCAGGGTGGTCTGGCTCAGCCACACGAGGTTGTCGGGATCCTTCACCTGCAACCGGGCGACATCCGCCGGGCTGTTGACGAGGGTGGTGCGCTCCGGGGCGTGCCCCATCGTGCCCTCGACCTCCTCGTGGCCGGCGTGGCCGATCAGCAGGATCTCGAAGTCGTCCCGGGCGAAGCGCACCGCCTCACGATGAACCTTGGTGACGAGCGGGCAGGTGGC
This sequence comes from Lacisediminihabitans sp., assembly GCF_043726815.1. Classification (NCBI taxonomy): domain Bacteria; kingdom Bacillati; phylum Actinomycetota; class Actinomycetes; order Micrococcales; family Microbacteriaceae; genus Lacisediminihabitans; species Lacisediminihabitans sp. The sequence continues at coordinate 49,916 of NZ_JAYSJZ010000060.1, read as the reverse complement.
GTCGATCGCCTCGAGGTTGCGGTCGGCCGCGCCCTGGACCACGGCCGGCGAGACCCCGTGGGCGGAGAACACGATGTGCGAGCCCTCCGGCACCTCGTCGACCTCATCGACGAAGATCGCGCCCTTCTTCTCGAGGGTGGACACGACGTGGATGTTGTGCACGATCTGTTTGCGCACGTAGACCGGCGAACCGAAGTGCTCCAGAGCCTTCTCGACCGCGATCACCGCCCGGTCCACTCCCGCACAATAGCCTCGGGGCGCCGCGAGCAGCACCCTCTTGGGATGGGTGACGGGGTTGTCCCTTAGCCTGTTACGTACCGCGGGAATCCGCGGCATGTTCAGGCTGGCGGCAGCGCCGTTGGTTATCGTGCTCACGAACCCGATTGTAGTTCGCGCGCACTCCGAGACGCTGGGAGGCAACAGATGGCCGGCAGAGCGGCGCGAGACGCGTACGAGACACTGGAGATCTCCCTGCGTGACGAGGACGGCGTGGAGGCCACCCCGGAGGGCCTGCTCGTACACGGAAGGCGCTTCGCGTTTCTCGAGGGCGACGACCTCGTCGTGGACGTCACTCCCGCCCGGGCGCGCGACCTGGTGCACCGTGGTGTCGCCGAGCGATTCGTGGTCGACGGACATCCCGCGCGCGAGTGGGTTCGGGTGAGCGACCTGCAGCTGTGGCCGGAGCTGGCCGGCGAGGCGCACGAATACGTGGGCGAGCCGCCCGTGGGCGGCCAGTCGTGACGGCAGGATCGATTCCCGCATGACCATAGATCCCGGGCCTTCCACCGTCGACGCCCCGTGGCCGGTCGCGCTGCTCTCCAACAAGATCAAGGGCTGGATCGATCGGCTCGGCTCGGTCTGGGTGGAGGGCGAGATCACCCAGTGGGGGCTCTCCGGCGGAAACGTCTACGGAAAGCTCAAGGACCTCGACGTCGATGCGACGGTCGGCTTCACCGTCTGGTCGTCGGTGAAGGCCAAGCTCCCCGACGACCTGAAACAGGGCGACCGGGTGATCGCCCTCGTCAAACCCAACTACTGGGTCAAGGGCGGCACCCTCACCATGCAGGTGTTCGAGATGCGCCACGTGGGCCTCGGCGACCTGCTGGAGAGGCTCGAACGCCTTCGCCAGAAGCTCAGGGCGGAGGGCCTCTTCGACCCGGCCCGCCGCAAGCCGCTCCCCTTCTTGCCCGGCTGTGTCGGACTCATCACCGGCAAGGATTCGGATGCCGAGAAGGACGTTCTGCGCAATGCCCAGTTGCGCTGGCCCGCCGTGGCATTCCGCGTCGTGCACACCGCGGTGCAGGGCGATCGTGCCTCGGGCGAGGTCACCGCGGCGCTCAAGCTCCTCGACGCGGACCCCGAGGTCGACGTGATCATCGTCGCGCGCGGAGGCGGCGACTTCCAGAACCTCCTCGTCTTCAGTGACGAGACGCTCGTGCGCACCGCCGCCGCCTGCGTCACCCCCATCGTGAGCGCCATCGGGCACGAGGCGGACCGGCCGTTGCTCGACGAGGTAGCCTCGCTGCGGGCATCCACTCCCACCGACGCGGCGAAGCGCGTGGTGCCGGACGTGGCCGAGGAACTCAGCCGGGTGCAGCAGGCGCGGTCTCGCATCCTGAGCCGGGTGACGAGCTTCGTCGTGACCGAGATCGACCGGCTCGAGCAACTGCGGTCACGCCCGGTGCTCGCGAGCTCGTCCTGGCTCGTCGACTCCCGCGCCGAGGAGCTGGGCCGTTACATCGGACGCAGCACCGAGCTCATCGACCTCATGATCGAACGCTCCCTCACCCGGGTGGGCGAGTTGCGGTCCCAGTTACGGGCGCTGTCGCCGCAACGCACCCTCGACCGCGGATACGCGATCGCCCAGATGCCGGGAGGCGCGGTGCTGCGCAGCGAGCGGGAGGCGCCGGTGGGCACTCCGCTCCTCCTCACTCTCGCCGACGGCACCGTGACCACCACCGTCACCCCGCCGCCGACCACCCCCGCCAAGGCTCGGTAGAGTTAAGACGTGGCAGAGATCTCATCCCCCGTTCCGGCGGTCGCCGACCTGAGCTACGAGCAGGCGCGCGACGAACTCGTGCGTGTCGTCAACGAGCTCGAGCAGGGTTCGACCACGCTCGAACAGTCGCTGGCCCTGTGGGAGCGCGGCGAGGCCCTCGCGAAGCGGTGCGAGGAATGGCTCATCGGCGCGAAGGCGCGACTGGACGCGGCTCGCAACGCCGTCGCGGGCTGAGAACGGTGACCCTTCCCCCCGACCGGCCGGCGCGCGTCGTCGCCGAGCTCGGCCGTCCCGAGACTCCGGAGGAGACGGCCGCACGCAAGGCGGAGGCCTCGCGCAAGCACCGCTCCAACCAGTCCCTGATCAATCTCGTGCTTGCCCTGCTCGCGTCGCTTGCCGTGGTGCTGGTGCTCGTGCTCGTCGTCGTGCGCCCCGACCAGCCGGCCCGCCAACCCGTCGACTTCGTCGGCGATGCCGCCAAGTCGCAATCGCTCGTGGGTGCGCCCCTCGCGGCGCCCCGGCTGCCGGCCGGCTGGAGCGCGAACGACGACGGTGTCACCACGTCGGCCGACGGAATCACGGCGTGGACCATCGGCTTCATCACGCCCAAGACCCAGTTCATCGGGCTCAAGCAGGGCATCGACGCCAACCGCACCTGGGTGTCGAACGCGCTCGAGCGGGCCAGGGCCACCGGCATGGAATCCTTCGGTGGCCTCGAGTGGACCGTCTACGACCGACGCGCCCAGAGCGACACCGGAAACATCGCCTACGCCCTCACCACGACGGTGGGGCGCAGCAGCATCGTGCTCTACGGCACGGCCGAGACGGCGGAGTTCCGCGTGCTCGCCACCGCCATCGCCGAGCAGCTCCAAGCGGAAGGAAAGACCAAGTGAGCGAAGAGATCCGCAGCCCGTCCGTCGCCTGGCAGGAGATGTCGCGCGGCAACCAGCGCTTTGTGAACGGCGTGCCGAGCCATCCCCGCCAGGACGTCGAGCGACGCGAGCAACTCGCCACCCGGCAGGATCCCCAGGCGGCGCTCTTCGGCTGCAGCGACTCCCGTCTCGCCGCCGAGATCATCTTCGACAAGGGGCTCGGCGACCTCTTCGTGGTGCGCAACGCCGGGCAGGTCATCTCCGACTCGGTGATCGGCTCGCTCGAGTACGCGGTAGCGGTGCTGAACGTGCCGCTCATCGTCGTGCTCGGCCACGACGAGTGCGGAGCGGTGAGGGCGGCCATCGACTCGCAGGCGCCGGACGCCGTTCCGTTGCCGCCGCACATCCACGGCCTGATCGAGAAGATCATTCCCGCGGTGAAGCGCGTCACCGCCCCGGACGGAGAGCGCCCGGACGCGACCGAGGTGGGCCGCGAACACCTGCGCGACACCGTCGCCGAACTGCTCGAAAGCTCCGAGCTCATCAGCGACGCGATCGCCGCGGGTACGCTGGCTATCGTCGGTGCGAACTACCGTTTGCTCCAGGGTGCGGCCGTGCCCGACATCATTGTCGGCGAGGTCTGAAAACACCATCCCCGTTCGCCCCATCCCGGATACCCCGGATAAACGAGAAGGACAACACAGCGCCGTGAACACTCTGCACCAGGTCGCCGACGACCAGTACCGCATCGAACACGACACGATGGGCGAGGTGCGGGTGCCGGTCGCCGCCCTCTACGGGGCGCAGACGCAGCGGGCGGTCGACAACTTCCCGATCTCCGGATCCGGGCTCGAGCCCGCCCAGATCGTGGCCCTCGCCCGCATCAAGCGTGCGGCGGCCATCGTCAACCGCGATCTCGGCATCCTCGACGCGGAGATCGCGGAGGCGATCGTGCTCGCCGCCGACGAACTGATCGCCGGACGGCATCACAACCAGTTCCCGGTCGACACGTACCAGACCGGCAGTGGCACCTCCTCCAACATGAACACCAACGAGGTTCTCGCCACGCTCGCCACCCGCTTCGCCGGCCGGCCGGTGCACCCCAACGACCATGTGAACGCCTCCCAGTCGTCGAACGACGTGTTCCCCACCTCGGTGCACGTCGCCGTGACGGGCGCGCTTCTCGGCAGCCTGGTACCCGCGCTCGACCACCTCGCCGTGGCGCTGGAGAGCAAGGCCGAGCTGTGGAAGTCGGTCGTGAAGTCCGGTCGCACGCACCTCATGGATGCGACCCCGGTCACGCTCGGACAGGAATTCGCCGGGTACGCGGCCCAGATTCGCTACGGCATCGACCGCATCCAGTCCACGATCTCGCGGGTTGCCGAGGTGCCGCTCGGGGGAACCGCCGTCGGCACCGGCATCAACACGCCGGCCGGCTTCTCCCAGCGGGTAATCGAACTCCTCGCCGCCGACTCCGGCCTGCCCCTCACCGAGGCTCGCGACCACTTCGAGGCGCAGGGTGCGCGGGATGCCCTGGTCGAGGCATCCGGAGCCCTCCGGGTGATCGCGGTCAGCCTCACGAAGATCTGCAACGACCTGCGCTGGATGGGCTCCGGCCCCAACACGGGCCTCGGCGAACTGAACATCCCCGACCTGCAGCCCGGCTCTTCGATCATGCCGGGAAAGGTGAACCCGGTGATCCCGGAGGCCGTGCTCATGGTCGCCGCCCGGGTGATCGGCAACGATTCCACGATCGCCTGGGCCGGCGCCTCCGGCTCATTCGAGCTCAACGTGGCGATCCCGGTCATGGGCACCGCCCTGCTCGAGTCGATTCGCCTCCTGGCGAACTCCACCATCGCGCTCGCCGACAAGACGGTCGACGGGCTGCAGGCCAACGTGGAACGTGCCCGCGCCCTCGCCGAGTCCTCCCCCGCGATCGTCACGCCACTCAACCGGGTGATCGGCTACGAGGCGGCGGCAAAGGTCGCCAAGAATGCGGTGGCCAAGGCGATCACCATCCGCGAGTCGGTGATCGACCTCGGATTCGTCGAGCGCGGTGAGGTGACGGTCGAGCAGCTCGACTCGGCGCTCGACGTGCTCTCGATGACCCGACCGCCTCAGGCGAAGGCGTAGGCGGGCTACTTCGTCGGCACTCCGGCGCTCTCGATGGCCGAGCCGTCGAAGTTGCGCACGGTGCGGTCGGCCACGGCGGACGCGAGGTCGACCGGAACGAGCATTGACACCGACTTCGCCCCGCTCGCACTCGTGTCGCACTGGGTGACGTTGGCGTCGTTGCCGGAGCCGGCGGCGTTCGGCTGCCCGACATAGACCCCGACGGTGACCCTGTCATCCGTCTCGACCAGCGCCACGCTGTACGGAATGCAGCGTTTGTCCACCCGCACCTGCAGCACCAGGTCTGCCGAGTCGAGCGCCGTCAGGCCCACCTGCGGCGACGAGCCGATGTAGCCATCCCCCGGCTTGGCCCCGTGCCTCGTGTAGTTCTTCAGGCCGAAGAGGTAGCTCGGCGTGCGCTGCGCGCCAACCATGGCCTGATAGCGCAGCACCGGCTGAACGACGACGCCGGCGGGCGGCGCAGAGACGGTGGCGAACACCCGGTTGACCACGACGGGCGCCGGGGAACCCCAGAGGCGCTCCACCGTGCTCATTCGCGCGGGCACGTCCACGGCGCGCGGAAGCTCCTCGCGCACCGGATTCGCCAGGGAAATGCTGCCGACCACGACCACGACGAGGGCGACGGCCGACACGATCCGGTGGATGGCCACCGCCAGCGGACCGGGTTCGCCCCCGCCGGAATCACGTCGACTCCATCCGGCGAGAGCGCGCCATTGGCCCCGCGGGGCGATGAGGCCCCACACCGTGAGGATCACGAATGCGATCATCACGGTTGTCGTCAGGCTTGTCACCCTACGAGCTTAACTCTGCCCCTCGAGAGTGGGTCACCTCACCGGTCTACCCGGGCAAGTTGTCAGGCAAGCTCATTCGACTCCAGCATCTCGGTCACGAGCGCCGCGATCGCCGAGCGCTCGGACCTGGTCAGGGTGATGTGTCCGAAGAGCGCGTGGCCCTTGAGCGTCTCGATCACCGAGGCCACCCCGTCGTGCCGGCCGACGCGCAGGTTGTCGCGCTGGGCGACGTCGTGGGTGAGCACCACCCTCGAGTTCTGGCCGATGCGGCTGAGCACCGTGAGCAGCACGTTCCGCTCGAGCGACTGGGCCTCATCCACGATCACGAACGCGTCGTGCAGGGAGCGCCCGCGGATGTGGGTGAGCGGCAGCACCTCGAGAAGTCCGCGTTCCACGACCTCGTCGAGCACGTTCTGGGAGACGACCGAGCCCAGAGTGTCGAACACGGCCTGCGCCCAGGGGTTCATCTTCTCCGAGGCGTCGCCCGGCAGGAAGCCGAGTTCCTGGCCGCCGACCGCGTAGAGCGGGCGGAAGACCATGATCTTCTTGTGCTGCTGCTTCTCGAGAACGGCCTCGAGCCCCGCACAGAGGGCGAGGGCCGACTTGCCGGTGCCGGCTCGGCCGCCGAGCGACACGATGCCGATCTCCGGGTCGAGCAGCATGTCGATGGCGAGCCGCTGCTCGGCGGATCGCCCGTGCAGGCCGAAGATGTCGCGGTCCCCACGCACGAGCCGAAGCTGCCCGGGGGCGGTGACGCGGCCGAGGGCCGAACCCCGGTCAGAGTGGATGACCAGCCCGGTGTTCACCGGGGTGTCGCCGACGACGCGGGTGTGCAGCGACTCGGTCTCGTAGAGCCTGGCCATCTGCTCGGACGGCAGGGTGACATCCTCCATGCCGGTCCAGCCGGAGTCCACCGCGAGTTCCGCCCGGTACTCCTCCGCCGCCAGCCCGATCGACGCGGCTTTCACGCGCAGGGGCAGGTCCTTGGAGACGACCGTGACATCCAGACCGTCGTTGGAGAGGTTGAGCGCCACCGCGAGGATGCGCGAATCGTTGTCGTTGAGCTGCAGGCCGGAGGGCAGCACCGACATGTTCGAATGGTTGAGTTCGACCCGCAGGGAGCCGCCGTCGCCCACCGCGATCGGAAAGTCGAGACGCTCGTGCTGGATCCTCAGTTCGTCGAGATTGCGCAGAGCCTGCCGGGCGAAGTAGCCGATCTCTGGGTCGTGGCGCTTGGCCTCGAGCTCCGAGATGATCACCACGGGCAGAACGACGGCGTGTTCCGAGAAGCGGAAGATCGCCTTCGGGTCAGACAGGAGCACAGACGTGTCGAGCACATACGTGCGCTCGGTTTGCCTGACCTTCGAGGCTGACGGCGAGGCTGGGCTGGTCTTGTCCAATGCGGCCACGTGAACTCCATCCCCGAGTGTTCGACACTCGGATCCAGTCGCGTGACGGCCGGTCAGTTCCTTTAGGCACTGTCTTTTCCCGAAACGAACTTACGTGGCCGTCTCGATCGGGTGCCATACCCGATGGATCCGACGCTACGTCGCTCGCTCGGCAACACCATCATCGACACGCCCTGTGCGGTGTTACATCGCGGTAAATTCGCGGCGTCGAACTCGTGCCTCCCCGTTCTTAGCTCCCGTTGCTCCATCTGCTCCCGTTGCTCTTCCGAAATCCATGCAATCTGTGCACCGCAGCGGCGTGTTGGCGCTGCCGGGCGGCGTGTCGCCTCCGAATGCATGGATTTCGGAAAGGGGGCGGGCGGGAGTGGCGGCGGCGGGGTCAGACGGTGATGGCGGAGGCGTAGCTGGTGAAGGCCGCGCGGAGCATGTCGAACGACTCCTCATCGGTGCTCACGTGCGGACTCAGCCGCACGGTGTTCTGGCGGGTCGTGACGCTGACGCCGTGGTTGTGGAGCGACGCGGAGAGCACCGTGAGCTGGTCGATCGCCGGCGAGAGCACGACGATTCCGGCGCGTTCGTGCTCGGCGCGCGATGACGACACCGGCACGGCGTATTCGTCCGCGAGCTCGATCACCCGCGACACCTTCTCGGCGAGCCGTTCGCCGATCACGGCGACGCCCACCCGGGCGATGTCTTCGAGCGCCGCCGCCAGGCGGGCCTGGGCGATCGGATCGGGGTTGCTGATGCTGAACGCCGCGACGCCGCGGGCAGGAGGCAGAACGGCGTCGAGCGGCAAGTCGTCCTCGTCCGTCGCGTTGAAGCCCGAGAAGACCGGGGTGAGCGACTCGGCGGCCCGATCGCTGAGCGCGAGGAAGCCGGTGCCCCACCCGGCGCGCACCCACTTCTGGCCGCCGGAGACGACGACGTCGGCGACGCGATACGGCGCATCCACGACCCCGAAGCCCTGGATCGCATCCACGATGAGAAGGCGATCACCGATCACCTGGCGGATCCCCTCCAGGTCGGCGAGATAGCCGGTGCGGAAGTCGACGAGGCTCACGGCGACGGCGGCCGTGTTCTTGGTGAGCTGGTCGCGGATGCTGCCCGGCGTCACCGGTCCCCCGGCGGTGTCGAGCCAGACCGGGTTGAGCACGCCGAGCGAGTCCGCGGCGCGCGCCGCAGCGAAGGTGACGCTCGGGAATTCGGCCGGTGACAGCAGCACTCCCCCGGTGAGCCCGAACATCACGTGCATGAGCCCCGAGCTGGTGTTGGGCTGGAAGCAGACCTGCCCGGGGGCGAACCCGGTGATGGCGGCGACGGCGGCGCGCACCCGCTCGTCCTGCCGCTCGAGGCTGCCCAGGCTCCCGAAGCGCGCGCGCCGCAACAGCTCGAGCTGGGCCTGCTCCTCCTCGATAACCGCCCGGCCGAGCGGGCCGATGCTGGCGAAGTTGAGGTAGCCGGGCTCCTCGCTGAAACCGGCGACGAAGTCGTCGATGGTGGTCACGGTTCAGCTCCCGTAGCGCCGCTGGCGCCGGGCATAGTCGCGCAGGGCGCGGAGGAAGTCCACCTCGCGCAGGTCAGGGCCGAGCGCCTCCACGAAGTAGAACTCGCTGTGTGCGCTCTGCCAGAGCATGAAGTCGCTGAGGCGCTGCTCGCCGGAGGTGCGGATGACGAGGTCGGGGTCGGGCTGGCCGCCGGTGTAGAGGTGGTCCCCGATGAGCTCCGGGGTGAGGATCTCGGCGAGCGCATCGAGAGTCCCGCCCTCGTCGCCGTGCTTCTTCACGATGCTGCGCATCGCATCCGCGATCTCCCGGCGCCCGCCGTAGCCGACGGCGAGGTTGATGTGCAGGCCGGTGTTGCGCTCGGTGCGCTTCTCGGCCGCGGCGAGCTTCGCCACGAGGTCGGCCGGCAGTCCGTCGTCGGAGCCGACGTGCTGCACCCGCCAGTTGCGGAAGTGCGAGAGGTCTTCCGCGAGATCCCCGATGATCTGGAACAGCTCGTCGAGCTCCTCCGGGTCGCGACCCGTGAGGTTGTCCGTGGAGAGCAGGTAGAGGGTGGCCACCGAGATGCCGAGGTCGTCACACCAGATGAGGAACTCGCGGAACTTGGCCGCGCCCGCCCGGTGCCCGTGGGCGGCGGTCTCGAGCAACCGCTGCTTCGCCCATCGCCGGTTGCCGTCGAGGATCATCGCCACGTGTTTCGGCAGCTCCTGATGGCTCAGCCACCGGCGGATCCGGTTCTGGTAGAGGCCATAGAGCACCCCTTCACCGAGCGGTATCTCCCTCTTTGCCACGACCTAACGCTAGTGCAATCGCCCGGATTCGCTCCCAGTCGCGGCCGCCGCCCTGCCGCTAGGCTTGGCGCATGACGCAGGATGCGGACGACGTCAGCGTCGATCAGGAGCCGGGCGCCGGGCTGCCCAACATTCCCCTTCTCGAGGATGCCATCGTGGAGGACCGGACGCCGGAGCAGAAGCCCACCTGGCGGGGCTGGATCCACGCCGGCACCTTCCCTCTCGCCATCGCGCTCGGGGTGATCCTCATCGTGCTGGCCGACGGCACGGCGGCCAAGATCTCCAGTTCGGTCTTCGTGCTGTCGTCGCTCCTGCTCTTCGGCATTTCGGCCCTGTACCACCGGTTCACCTGGAGCGAGAAGACGAGGCGTCTGCTCAAGCGGCTGGACCACGCCAACATCTTCCTGCTCATCGCCGGCTCGTACACCCCGATCACCGTTCTCGCCCTGCCGCACGACAAGGCGGTGCTGCTGCTCTGGCTGGTCTGGGGCGGGGCGGCCCTCGGCATCGGCTTCCGCGTGTTCTGGCTCGGGGCCCCGCGCTGGCTCTACGTGCCGCTCTACCTCCTGCTCGGCTACGCGGCCCTCGCCTTCATCGTCGACTTCTTCCACGCCAACGCCGTGATGATGACCCTCATTCTGGTCGGCGGTCTCTTCTACACGATCGGCGCGGTCGCCTACGGGTTTAAGCGACCCAACCCGTTCCCCGGCGTGTTCGGGTTCCACGAGATCTTCCACACGCTCACGCTGCTGGCGTTCCTCTGCCACTGGACGGCGATCTTCCTGGTGGCGACCAACCCGCCCGTGCTCGGCGCCTGACCGGCCGAGGTCAGTCGTCCTTGTTCTCGGGACCCGAGCCGGCCGCGAGGCGCTCCGCCTCGAGCTGTTCGCGGATCTCGCCGCGGTAGCGCACCCGGCGGATCCGGCGCACGAGATCGATGCACAGCAGCACGACGGCGGCCGCGATGAGGAAGGTGATCAGGAACCCGACCCAGCCTGGCGTGACGGACTCTTCGTCGAACTTGGCGGCCGGCACCTGGGCGGCGAGGGTGAGGATGCGGGAGATCATGGCGTTCCTTGGTGGTGGTTGACGATTCCGGCGAAGAGGTCGGTCTCGGGGATGTCGGTGTCGACGAGCGACACGGCCAGCTGGAAGTCCTCGAACGGCCAGGCCTGGCGCTGCATGTCGTTGGGCCAGAAGAAGAAGAAACTGTCCGGGGCCACCTGGCTGGCGTGCGAGCGCAGCGCCTCGTCCCTGGCCTCGAGGAAGTCGCCGATCCGCACCTGCGTGGTGGCGAGGTTGGGACGGTCCTTCATCCAGCCGCGCACCTCGGTGAGGCGCTCGAGCTGGGGCGAACCCGGGTCGTTGGCGAGCACGAACTGGTACATCGCCTCGATCCGCGGCGCATTGAAGATGCGGTCGTAGTAGACCTTGGAGATCTGCCACGGCTCCCCGGCGCCCGGGTATCGCGCCGGGTCGGCGGCGGCCTCGAACGCGTACATCGAGATCTCGTGGGTGCGAATGTGGTCGGGGTGCGGATAGCCGCCGGTCTCGTCGTACGTGATGAGCACCTGCGGTCGCAGTTCGCGGATGATGCGCACGAGCGGCTCGGCGGAGATCTCGAGCGGGATCACCGCGAAGCAGTTCGCGGGGAGCGGCTCGCCGGCCTCAACGGACTCGGGGTCCGGCAGCCCGGAGTCCAGGTAGCCGAGCCAGCGGTGGTCGAACCCGATCGCCTGCTGGGCGCGCGCCATCTCGATGCGGCGGAGCCCCGCCATGTCCCGGTTCGCGGCCGCGCGTTCGGCCAGACCCTCGTTCTGGATGTCGCCGCGTTCGCCTCCCGTGCAGCTCACGACCGTGACCTCGACCCCGATGCTGCGGTAATACGCGTACGTCGCAGCGCCCTTGCTCGACTCGTCGTCGGGATGGGCGTGCACGGCCAGCAGTCGCAGTGTCACCGAACTCCTCAGGGATAGCGGATAGCCTTGGAATCCAAGACTAATCGCTGAGGGATGTTGAATGACTGCCATCGGTCGCACCGGCCACGCGGACGACAACGACCTCGCCGAGCGCTACGGACGCACGCCGTCGATCAAGCGTCGCAACCGCCGGCTGTACACCGCCCTCGCCGTGCTGGTGGGCATCGTCGTGGTGGCCTGGGTGATCTGGGCCGGCCTCGACCAGGCAGGCGGCTCGATCGAGTCGCAGGACACCAGCCACCGGATCCTCGACGACAAGACGGTGAGCATCAGCTTCCTGGTGTCGATGCCGATCGGCAGCACGGCCAGTTGTGCGCTGCAGGTGCAGAACGACGCCCACGGCATCGTCGGCTGGAAGATCGTGAAGATTCCGGCCTCGAAGCTCTACACCACGGGGCACACCGAGACCGTGCGCACCGCGGAGCAGGCGGTCACCGGCTTGATCTACCGCTGTTGGCTGACCTAAACTGAGTAATTCGTTGGAGACCGGCCGTTTGGCCGGTCTCATTTGTTTATCCCGATCGCACGGCGCGCCCCCTCGGGTGGCGGCCGGGCGATCAGTCGTCCATCCGAGGAGTTCACCGTGTCCCACGAGACAACCGAAACCTGGCTCACCCAGGAAGCTTTCGACCGCCGCAGCGCGGAGCTCGAACAGCTGGCGGGAGCCGGAAGAACCGAGATTGCCAAGAAGATCGAGGCCGCCCGCGAAGAGGGAGACCTCAAGGAGAACGGGGGCTACCACGCCGCCAAGGAGGAGCAGGGCAAGATCGAGGCGCGCATCCGTGTGCTGACCGAGCTTCTGCGCCACGCCAAGGTCGGCGAGGCGCCGCAGAGCACCGGCATCGTGCAGTCGGGAACGGTCGTGACCGCCACGATCCTCGGCGACGAGAGCGTCTTCCTGCTCGGCAGCCGCGAGATCGTCGGCGAGGACAGCGACCTCGACGTCTACAGCGAGGGCAGCCCCCTCGGCACGGCGATCCTCGGCCACAAGGTCGGCGACACCACGAGCTATGTGGCGCCGAACGGCAAGGAGATCACCGTGCACATCGTGAAGGTGGAAACCTACATTCCCTGACCCGCAGTGGGCGCGTCGATCAGAAGTCGATGCGCGGCTCGTAGCCCGCCTCGATGAGGTGGCCGAGCACCCGCTGAACGTGTTCCGGTCCCCTCGTCTCCACGCTGAGCTCCAGCTCGACCTCACTGATGAGCGAATTGCGGCCGTGACGGGTGTGCAGCACCTCCACGACGTTCGCGTTCGCCTCGGAGATCAGCTCGGCGACCCGCGCGAGCTGACCCGGGCGGTCGGGAAGCATGAGCCGGATCTTGAGATAACGGTCGGATGCCGCGAGCCCGCGGGAGAGCACCCGCTCCATGACGAGCGGGTCGATGTTGCCGCCGCTGAGGATGGCCACGGTCGTGCCCGAGTTGACCACCTGGCCGGTGAGGATCGCCGCGACCGACACCGCTCCGGCCGGCTCGACAACGAGCTTCGCCCGCTCGATGAGCACGAGCATGGCCCGTGCGATGTCGTCGTCAGTGACGGTGATCACCTCGTCGACGGCGTTCTTGATGATCTCGAAGTTGAGCACTCCCGGCTTGCTCACGGCGATGCCGTCGGCGATCGTCGGGCTGATGGTGATCGCGGTGGACACGCCGTTGCGCAGCGACAGCGGGTAGGGCGCCGCGTTCGCCGCCTGCACGCCGATGATGCGCACCGTGCGGCCCTGGGTCGCGAACTTCTGCTTGAGCGCGCTGGCCACGCCTGAGATGAGGCCTCCGCCGCCGATCGGCACGATGACGGTGTCGAGGTCGGGCACCTGGTCGAGGATCTCCAGGCCCAGGGTGCCCTGGCCGGCCACGACATCCGGGTGGTCGAACGGCGGAATGAGCACCGCGCCGGTCGACGCGGCGAACTCCGCCGCGGCGCGCAGCGGCTCGTCGACGGAGTGTCCGCGAAGAACCACCTCGGCCCCGTAGTTGCGGGTCGCCTGGAGCTTGGGCAGGGCGACCCCGACGGGCATGAAGATCGTCGCCGCAATGCCGAGCTCGCGGGCCGCGAAGGCGACCCCCTGGGCATGGTTGCCGGCCGAGGCGGCCACGACTCCGCGCGCCTTCTCCTCGTCGGTGAGCTTGGCGAGCCGGTTGTACGCCCCGCGGATCTTGTACGAGCCCGTGCGCTGCAGGTTCTCGCACTTGAGGTAGACGGGTGAACCCAGCACCTCGGAGAGGAACCGCGAGCTCTCCATCGGCGTGACCTCCGCGACCCGCGCGACCACCGCTCGCGCGGCCTCGAACTCGGCGAGGGTCGGCCCGGCAAGGATGCTGTCAGGCACGGAGGGCGTCCTTCGGGGTCGGAACTTCTCCGCCGCGCCAGTCCCCGCGCGCGATGTAGTTGATCATCACGTTGAGGGTCGCCACGACCGGAACCGCGAAGAGCGCCCCGGGGATGCCGGCGAGGAAGCCCCCGGCCGCGACGGCGAACACCACGGCCACGGGGTGCACCTTCACGGCGTTTCCCATGATGAACGGCTGCAGCACGTGGCCCTCGATCTGCTGCACCGCGATCACGCCGATGAGCATGATGAGCGCCGCGAGCGGACCGTTGTAGACGAGGGCGATGAAGACCGCGATGATTCCGGTGAGCACCGCGCCGACCACCGGGATGAACGACCCGAGGAACACGGCGATCGCGATCGGGATCACGAGCGGGAGCTGCAGGGCGAAGGCGACGAGGCCGATGCCCACCGCATCCACGGCAGCGACGAAGATCTGCACCCGTACGAAGTTGGTGAGCGTGACCCAGCCGGCCCGGCCGGAGCCGGCGACCGCCGGGCGCGCCTTGCGCGGGAAGAGCCGCACGAACCAGCCGAAGATGCCCTTGCCGTCGATGAGGAAGAAGAGGGTGGCGAACAGGGTGAGCAACAGGCCGGCGAGGAATCGCCCGGCCGACGAACCGACACTGAGCGCTCCAGAGACGAGCTGCTGGCTGTCGCTCTGGATACTCGCCCAGGCGTTGCCGAGATAGGTGTTGATCTGCGACTCCGTGAGATGCAGCGGGGAGTCGAGCAGGAACGTCTTGAAGTCGTTGTAGGCGGTGATGGTCTGCGCCTGCAGATCGGGGAATCCGCCCCGGATCTGGAACACCACCAGCACGATGAGGCCCGCGACGATCGCGATGAGCCCCACCTCGGCGAGGGCGACGGCCAGCCATTTGGGCCAGCGATGCCGCTGCAGGAATTGCACGAACGGCACGAGCAGGGCCGCCAGCAGAATCGCCACCATGAACGGCACGACGATCTCGCGAAGCTGGATCACGAGGAAGATGAACAGCGCGATTACGCCGGCGAGCGCGAGAATCCGCCACGACCAGGCGCCGGCCACCTTCATTCCGGCCGGGACGGCATCGTCCGGCTGCCAACGCTCGAGGGGATCCTGCGGCCTGTTCCGTCGTCCGAAAGTCACCCGGTCAGTCTACGTCCGGGCGTATGCGCCGCGCGGTATGCGACGGCGCACCCGTGTCATTCCGCACGCTCACTCACCGCCACGGGGTGGCCGGCGAACTCGATGAAGACGGGCTCCCCGGATGCGGGCCGTTCGCGCACGTCATGCTGCACGAAGAGCAGCGAGCCGTCGGCCATGCGCACCTGGGTGCGACGGAGCGAACCGAGGAAGCTCGACGCCACGACGGTGGCCGGGATGCCACGCGCGGCGAGCGCGATGTCCTCCGGCCGCACATAGGCGGTCACCGGACCGTCCGCCGGGGCCGTTCCGAGCACCGGGAGGGTCGCGCCATAGGCGGTGACCACTCCCCCGGCGAGAACGGCCGCCACCGGGTTGCTGAGCCCCACGAAGGTGGCGACGAACGAGGTTGCCGGCTGGGTGTACAGCTGTTCCGGGGAGCCGATCTGCTCGATGTTGCCGTCCCGCATCACCGCGACCCGGTCGGCCACGGCGAGGGCCTCCTCCTGGTCGTGCGTCACGAACACCGTCGTGATGCCGAGGTCGGTCTGGATGCGCCGGATCTCGTCGCGCAACTGCACGCGCACCTTCGCGTCGAGGGCGGAAAGCGGCTCGTCGAGCAGCAGCACGCGGGGGCGGGTGACCAGCGCCCGGGCCAGCGCAACGCGCTGCTGCTGGCCGCCGGAGAGCTGGTGCGCGTAGCGGCCGCCGAGGTGACCGAGGCCCACCATCTCCAGGGCGTCCACGGCCCGGGCGCGACGACTCGCGGCATCCACTCGGCGCATCTGCAGGCCGAACTCGACGTTCTGCATCACCGTCATGTGCGGGAACAGCGAATACGACTGGAAGACCATGCCGATGTCGCGCTTGTTCACCGGCAGCCCGGCGACATCCGCGCCGTCGATGCTGATCTGGCCGTCGGAGATCGCCTCGAGGCCGGACAGGGCGCGCAGCACCGTCGTCTTTCCGCACCCGGACGGCCCGAGCAGCGCCACGAACTCGCCGGGAGCGATGGAGAGATTGACGCCCGTCAGCGCCCGGTGACCCGCGTAGTCCTTGACGACGTTGCGCAGTTCGACGGCGGCGCCCTCCCGGGGCGGGATGGGCTGGCTCGCCGTGACCGCGGTCGTCGCGCGGGCGACATTGCGTGCTGAGCTATGGGTGTTTGTCATTCTGGCCTCCGGGTGAGCCGTCGCGGGCCGCCGCGGCGCGGTCGCGGTGACCCCGACCCGAGGCGTCCGATCAATAGGAGAAGCACGAAGGCGAAGATCAACGCGAAGAGCGCGAAGATCACGGCGACGTATGGGTCAGTGTGCTGTACGAGGATGAGTGCCGTCTGAAAGGTGTTTTGGCTGAGGAACGACGCAATCGTGTACTCCCCGAGAACCACGGCGATCGTGATGAACACCGAGGAGAGGATGCCCCGCCGCAGGTTCGGCAGGATCACGCGAGTGAGCACGCTCGTCCAGCCCGCTCCGAGCGAGCGGCTCGCCTCGCTGAGAACCACGACCTCGATCGCCCTGAGGTTCGCGGCGATGGGACGGTAGGCGTACGGGAGCACGATGATTCCCACGGCGAACGAGAGCGTCCAGGGGTGGCTGCCGAAGATGCCGGCCACGACGGAGTAGACCGGCACGAAGCCGACGACGAGCACTATGGACGGAATGGTGATCGGGATGATGCAGACGAACTCGAGCGCCCGGCGGAGGCCGGGGAACTTGAGCTCGACGAAGATCATGGTCGGCAGCAGCAGCACCAGCACGATGAGCACCGTGATCGCGCAGATTCCGATCGAGTTGACGATGCCCTGGAACAGCACACCGTATGACCCGGAGTTCACCGGGTCGAAGACGGCGACGAAGTGCTGGAAGCCGTACGCCTGCCGTCCGTCCACCGGCTGGCCGACCCTCAGCGAGAACTCGATCATCGCCACGATGGGCACGAGGAAGACCACCCCCACAATGCCGAGGATGATGCTGCGGGTGACCCGGCCGGGCTCCGCGGCGAAGCTGCGAGGTCCGACGCGGCGGCCCCTCACCGCCTTCGGCGCGATCAGGTCGCTGGTCGTTGCGTTGGCGACCGTCATCGCTGCCACCTCGATGCCCGACGCTGGAGCGCCGCGTACGCGGTCATGAGCACGATCATGACGACCACCATTCCGAGGGCGAGCACACCGGAGACGTTGGCAACGCCGACCACGGTCTCGCTCGATGACTGTTGCTTGATGGCGAGCGGGATGATCCCGCCCTGGGACAGCAGCGCCGCCGCCGTGGCATAGGACGAGAACGAGTTGGCGAAGAGCAGGATCAGGCTGCCGAAGAACGCCGGAGCGAGGATCGGCATGCCGATGCGTGTCCAGTAGGTGAACCGCGTTCCGCCGAGCGTGGCGCTCGCCTCCGCCCACGTGCTCTTCAGGCCCTCCATCGCCGGCATGAAGGTGAGCACCATGAGCGGAACCTGGAAGTAGAGGTAGACGATGTTCAGGCCCGAAATCTGATAGAGCAGGGGACCCTGGTCATTGAAGTTGAGAAAGACGTTGTCGGCCAGGCCGGACGAGATCAGCCACTTGGTGATCAGCCCCTGCTGGCCGATCGTCGCGATGAAGGCGAACGCGAGCATGACCCCGCCGAATTGGGCGAGCACGCTCGACGCCGAGTCGACAGCGGTGCGCAGGAAGCCGTCAGAACGGGTGCCGAGAAGAGCGAAACACACGACGGCACCGATCACCGCGCCCGCCACCGCGGTGAGCGCCGAGATGCCGATCGACGCGAGGAAGGCCTTCTGGATGTTCGGGTCGGCGAATGCCGCGAGGTTTGCCACGGTGAATGCCCCGGCGCGGGTGAAGAACCCGCTGCCCACCGCCAGCACCGCTGGTACCGCGAGGAAGAGCAGCACGTAACCCGCGAACGGCACAAGTCCGAGCCAGGCCACGCTGCGGCGCCGGGGAGTCGAGACCCCGGCGCCGCTCGTCGTGGTGGCTGGCGCGATGGCGGCGGCAGACATCATCGGGTGGTTGTTAGCCGATTGCGGCGGCCCACTTGGCGGCGAGCAGGGTGCCCGCCGTCGTGGCCTGGTCGGCGGTGAGCTGCACGAAGTCCTTCGGAGCAGCCCCGACGGTCTCGAGCACCTTCGCGTCCACGGTCTTCGCGGACTCCATCGCGGCCAGCGTCGCCGGGTACGACCCGGAGGCGAGGAAGAGGTTCTGCACGGCGGGCGTGTAGAGGTACTCCTCCCAGAGCCGCGCGGCCGCGGGGTGCGGTGCGTCGATGCTGATGGCCTGGTTGTAGTAGCTGCCGAGCGCGGTGCCTGGCAGCACGACGGTCTTGAAGTTCGGGTTTCCGGCAGCGCCGCCCGCCGCGCCCCACGCGAGGTTGTTGAAGCTCCACTGGATCACGACCGGGGTCTCGCCGGAGACGACGGTGGCCTGGGTGGGCGTGACGGCGAGGAAATTGCCCGCCTTCTTGAGCTTGGCGAAGAAGTCGACGCCGGCCTGGATGTTACTCGCGCTCCCCTTGTTCTGCAGGGCCGCGAGGTACACCGCGCTTGCCGCCTCGTTCGCCTGGGTCGGGTCGCCCTTGATGGCCACCTTGCCCTTGAAGTCGGAGCCGAGAAGATCGGAGATGGACTTGGGCGCCGTCTTGATGACCTTCGAGTCGTAACCGACCGACATCAGGCCGGTGTAGTCGTAGTACCACTTTCCGTCGGCGGCCTTGAAGTCCGCGGGGATGTCCGCCCAGTTGGCCACCTTGTACGGGGCGACCATGTCGAGGTTCTGCTGCAGCACGGCGGTGCCGAGGTCGAAGACGTCCGGAGCGGTCGACTGGCCCTTCTGCGCCTTCGCGGCGGAGATCTCGTCCGCGCTCGAACCGTCGGGGTTCGCCGAGTTGATCGTGATCTTCGGGTACTTCTTCTCGAAACCGGCGATGATCTTGCCGTAGTTGGCCCACGACGGCGGGAGGGTGATGAGGTTGAGCTGGCCCTCCGCGTTGGCGGCCTTCACGAGGGCGGGCAGACCGCCGAGCGCGGCCGCGCTCGTCGCGGTCTTGGCATCCACCGTTGCACCACTCGACGTGGCGCTCGACGGTGCGGCGGTCCCCGCGCACGCGGTGAGCGAGACGGCAACGGCCACCAGGATGGCGGCGCCTGCGACATAACGCTTGCTGATCACGATTCTTCCTCCAGGCGATCTCCCCTGGGCGCTCGCGCTGTGGGGCGAACATTTCGGATACCAGGGAGGACCTCTGACGATGCTCACCACCGATCGTGACCGGAATGGGGCGCGAGGGTTAACGTCGAACCAACGACTGGCGACGATCAGTGACAATCAGTACAGAGCGCCCATGACCTTGCGCGCGAGCCCGAGCGAAATCGTCATTCCGACGCCCGAGGTGACCGTCACCACCGTGACGCCGGGTCGGAGCTCGTGCACGAGGTAGGGATGCTGCGGGCTCGAGGCGTAGACCCCCTGCCACCTCTCCAGCACCCTGAGGGACTCGACACCGAGCACTGCCGCGGCCCGATCGAGGAGGAGGCCGCTGGTCTGTTCGGCGAGGAACGGCGGCATCGAAACGTCGTAGCGGTGGCTGTCCCCGACGATGAGAGTGCCATCCGGTCGCTGGGTGAACATGAGGTTCGCGTCGATCTCGAGCAGGGCAGGTTCCGCCGAGCCGAGGTGGGTGCGAAGGGCGCCGGCGGCGGCGGTCTCGGTGAACGCCGGGTAGCGCAGCATCGAGGTGCCGGTCAACACGGCCTCGCCGATGCGGAGGCCGGGCGGTGCCTCGACCCGCGCCATCTGCAGCCCGCAGCGCCGGATCTCGTGCCGCAGCGCCAGGCCCGGGTAGAGGTAGTCGAGGTCGTGGCCGACGCAGACGATCGTCTGTTCCGCCCGGATCGTGCCGCGGGACGTGTCGGCCACGCCATCCGTCGCGCCGAAGAACGAGGTCTGCCAGAGAAAGGTGACTCCGGGCTGGTCGGCCAGCCAGGCGGCCAGGCTCGACACGGCCTCGCGCGGATCCACGCGCAGATCGTCTCGCAAGACCGCACCGCCCACGATGGCCGACCCGTTGCCCGAGGTCGCGGCGGCGACGGAGAGCCTGTCGCGCGTGCCCTGCGCGTCGAGCAGGCGCACCTGGCCCGGTTCACGGGACTCCGCCAGCTCGATGAGCACATCGAGCTCACGATCGTTGACCGCCACGGCGATGGCCCCTGACTCGATCGAGAAGAACCCGGCAAGGCCGCTGTAGTGGAGCCAGCGTTCGCGGGAGACCTGAGCGAGCTCGAGTAGCTCCCCCGACTGCGCGGTGACGCAGCAGTGGCCGAAGTTTCGCACCGAGGCGCCGACTGCCCAGGCGTCCCTGTCGATCACGACCACCGAGAGCCCGCGGGACACGGCGTCCACCGCGTGCGCGAGACCGACGATTCCCGCACCGACCACCAGAACGTCGCACGCGGCAATGGGGGTGGTGGTCATGGTTGTCGACTGTGCGCGACGTCGCGTTCCGAGTCAAGGGACGCCGAGCGGAGTTCCGGCCGAGTTTTCCCACCGTTCACCTGGCACTGGTTGGTTGGTCGGTATCGGTCGCTCGACCGCGAACCTGGGGAGCCCCGGATGATCGAACTCGTCGCCTTCGACATGGCCGGCACCACGGTCGACGACCACGGCCTCGTCTACGTGGCGCTCGAGCGCTGCGTCACCGATGCCGGCGCCACCGTCCGCCCACGAGACCTGCAGCTCTGGATGGGCACCGACAAGGTCACCGCGATCGGCGCCCTGCTGCGTCTTGGCGGGGTGGAACCGACCGAGTCGACTGTCGCCTCGGCATTCGACGGATTCCGCCGGATCCTCGCCGAGAGCTACCGGGATGTGCCGCCCGTCGCCCTTCCCGGTGTCGAAGCGGCCTTGCGCGAGCTGCGGTCACGCGGCATCCGCGTGGCACTGACCACCGGTTTCACGAGCGAGGTCGCTGAGGCCATCCTGCACTCCATCGGCTGGACCATCGGGCCGGCCGTCGACGGCGCAGCGCCGACCGATGTGCTCGATGCCGTCGTGACGACGTCGGACGTGCCATCCGGGCGCCCGGCGCCCTACCTGATCCACCGGGCGATGGAGCGCACCGGAATCGTCGATGTGCGCAGGGTGCTGGCGGCCGGCGACACCATCGTCGACCTTCTCGCGGCCCGCAACGCGGGGGTGATCGGCGTCGGTGTCCTCACCGGCAGTCTCGGCAGGGCCGAGCTCGAAGCGCAGCCGCACGACTACATCCTCGCCTCCGTGGCCGAGGTGCCCGGCCTCGCGGAGGCAAGGGCCTGAGCCGCCAACGTCGGCGGCCCGCGCTAGGGTCGAGGCGATGGTCACGACACTCTCCGCGGCGCAGGCACGGCGCATCGCCCTCGCCGCCCAGGGCATCGGACGCCCCCGCCCGGCGAGAGTGGGCACCCGACAGCTGAATTCGACAATCGACCGGCTCGCACTCCTGCAGCTCGACTCGGTGAACGTCTTCGAACGCAGCCACTACCTGCCCCTCTTCGCCCGCCTCGGGGCCTACGACAAGGCGCAACTCGACGCCCTCACCTTCGCGCGCAAGGGACGGTACATCGAGTACTGGGCCCACGAGGCGGCGATCATCCCGGTGGAGAGCTGGCCCCTGTTCCGCTGGAAGATGGCCGCCCTGCGGGCGCGCTATTCGTCGGCCGGTGGCTGGGTGCACTCCAACCCGGCGATGCTCGACTGGCTGCGCGCGGAACTCGCCGAGAAGGGGCCCCTCGCCGCGAGCCAGATCGAGCACGACGCCGGGGCGCGCAAGGGGCCGTGGTGGGGCTGGTCGGAGGTGAAGACCGGACTCGAGTACCTGTTCATGTTCGGTGAGGTCGTGACGGCCGGGCGCACCCGATTCGAGCGCACCTATGCCCTCGCCGACGCGGTGCTGCCCGGCCACATCCTCGACGCCGAGGTGCCGAAGGACGAGGCGATCCGGCGGCTGATGAGCGTCTCCGCGGCGGCCCACGGCATCGGGACCCTGAGCGACCTTGCCGACTACTTTCGGCTGAAGCAGGAACCGGCGAAGGCGGCCGTGCACGACCTCGTCGACGCCGGAGAGCTCATCCCGGTGACCGTCGCCGGCTGGAACCGGCCGGCCTGGCTGCACCGGGACGCGCGCATTCGCCGCCGAATCGAGGCGACGGCGCTGCTCTCACCGTTCGACCCGGTCGTCTGGCAGCGGGGCAGGGCCGAGCGCATGTTCGGCTTCCACTACCGCATCGAGATCTACACCCCACCGGCCAAGCGCGTCTTCGGCTATTACACGCTGCCGCTGCTCGTCGACGACCGGCTGGTCGGACGGGTGGACCTCAAGAGCGACCGCCAGAACCGGGTGCTGCGCGTGCAGGCCGCGTGGACCGAGGCGGGAGCCCCGCCGGAGACCGCCGCGCGCCTGGCCCCGGTGCTGCGCGAGACGGCCGCCTGGCAGGGACTCGACGGCATCGAGGTGATGGGCCGGGGCGACCTGGCGGCCGCGGTCGCCGCCGAGCTGGGCGTGCCCGTGGTCGAGCCGGACAGCGCGCCGCGCGGGTAGCGCCGGCGCTGCGCGCCGCGACCGACGGCTGTTCCCGTTTGTCGGTTTTGGTCGCGGTCGAGCGGGCACATTCCTGTCGAACGGGAACATTCGCGGGAGGGAGCGAGAGAGCCTAGAACTCCCCGCCGATCTTGTGCAGCCGCGCGATGCGGTCCGGGAGCGGCGGGTGGGTGCTGAAGAGGCGGCTCATGAACCCGGGCCTCGACGGGTCGGAGATCCACAGGTGCGAGGTGCTCGAGTTCTGCCTGCGCATGGGTCGACCGAACTCGCCGAGCTTTTGCAGCGCGCTGGCGAGCGCATCCGGGTTCCTCGTCGTCATGGCGCTCGTCGCGTCGGCGAGGTACTCCCGCTGGCGGGAGATCGCGGCCTGCACGCCGGCGGCGACGAGCGGAGCGACGATCATCGCCGCGATGCCGAAGATGAGTACGACCGGGTTGCCGCCGCCGTTGTTGCGGTCGTTGCCGCGGCCGCCGAAGAACGAGAGGCGCAGGAAGATGTCGGCGATGAAACCGATCGCCACGACGAGACCGAAGACGATCATCGAGACCCGGATGTCGTAGTTCTGCACGTGGCCCATCTCGTGGGCCATCACGCCCTCGAGCTCGGAATCGTCCATGATGTCGAGCAGCCCGGTGGTCGCCGCGACGTACGCGTGCGCCGGGTCCCGGCCGGTCGCGAAGGCGTTCGGGGCCGGGTCGTTGACGATGTAGACCTTGGGCATCGGCAGGCCGTTCGTGATGGCGATGTTCTCCACGATGCGGTACAGCCGGGGGTTGTCGGCCTTCTGGATCTCCTGGCCGCCCGAGATCGAGATCGCGAGCCGGGACGCGGCGAAGTACTGGATCACCGCGTACACCGTGGCGATCACCAGAGTCCAGATCGTGATCGACCAGTTGTTTCCGTAGATGGCGCCGGCCAACCAGCCGAGCCCGCCGATGATCGCGATGAACAGCAGGATGATGAAGACGGTGTTGCGTTTGTTTGACGCTATGGCGCGATACATGGGGTTCTCAGCCTGGGGTGATCAGCACAACGAATCGAGGCGCGAGTGCGCTCGAGGGTTTTCCACCGACCGTGCCTAGAACTGAACGCGGGGCGGTTCGGCGATGGCCGCCGCATCCGCCACCTCGAAGAATTCGCGCTCGTGGAAGCCGAGGCTGCGCACGTACAGCGTGTTCGGGAAGGTCTTGATCTTGGTGTTCAGTTCGCGCACGCCGCCGTTATAGAAGCGACGCGAGGCCTGGATCTTGTCCTCGGTGTCGACGAGTTCGCCCTGAAGCTGCAGGAAGTTCTGGCTGGCCTGCAGCTGCGGGTAGGCCTCGGCGACCGCGAAGATGCTCTTCAGCGCCGCCTGCATGTGGTTCTCGGCGACGGCCGCGTCGGCGGGGGTGCTTGCGCTGATCGACTCGGCCCTGGCCTGCGCCACGGCCTCGAAGACGCCCTTCTCGTGGGCCGCGTAGCCCTTGACCGTCTCGATGAGGTTCGGGATGAGGTCGGCACGACGCTTGAGCTGCACCGTGATGTCGCTCCACGCCTCGTCGACGCGCACGTTGAGGCGCACGAGTCCGTTGTAGGTCGACCACAGGTAGATGCCGATGATGACGACCAGCAGGACGATGATGCCTACGACGATCAGAGTTTCCATTGCTACTCCCTCGAGGAAGTGCGATTCTCGCCCCGGACAGGAATGGCAGGACGGGCGGCGCACATTCGAGATAACTATAGCTAAGGTCATCTGCGCTCTCACCTCGTTCGCGGCAAGCTCCGAGACAACTCGTAGCCTGCCGTTCGCCCGGGCCGCACGACCCTTGACAGCGACTCCCCCGCACGCGGAGAGTTCGAGCTGTGACCAACTTCCATGGACCGGCCATCATCGTCGACAGGCTGCACGTCTCGCGCGGACGGCGGAAGGTGCTGCACGGGGTCACGGTCTCCGTGGAGCCCGGCCAGGTGGTGGGTCTCCTGGGTCCGAGCGGATGCGGCAAGACCACCCTCATGCGATCGATCGTGGGGGTGCAGAGGATCGACTCCGGTACGGTCACCGTGCTCGGCGCCCCCGCGGGCACGGCGAACCTGCGCAGGCGGGTGGGTTACGTCACGCAGTCCGCGAGCGTCTACGACGACCTCACGGTTACCCAGAACCTCTCCTACTTTCGGCGGGTTCTCGGTGCGGAGCGCGGCGAGGTCGACCGGGTGATCGAGGCGACGGATCTCGGTGCCCACGCGTCCCAGCTCGTCGACTCCCTGTCCGGCGGCCAGCGTGCGCGGGTCTCCCTCGCCGCGGCCCTCATCGGATCGCCGGAGCTCCTCGTTCTCGACGAGCCGACCGTCGGCCTGGACCCCGTTCTGCGGGTGGAGCTCTGGCGACTCTTCCACGCGCTGGCGGACGAGGGAACCAGCCTTCTCGTCTCCAGCCACGTGATGGACGAGGCGACGAGGTGCGACCGCCTGCTGCTGATGCGCGGCGGGGTGCTGCTCGCCGACGAGACCCCGCACGGGCTCCTCGAGTCGACCGGGGCCGCGGACACCGAGGACGCCTTCCTCACCCTCATCGCCCGAACACCGCGCAAACGGGCGGAGGACGACTCGTGAACGTGTCCCGCACCCTCGCGACCGCCCGGCGCGTGCTCCAGCAGATCCGGCACGATCCTCGAACCATCGCGCTGCTCCTGCTGGTGCCGAGCCTCCTGATCGGCCTCGTCTCCTGGCTGTTCTCGGACACGAAGGTGTTCGAGCGGGTCGGCCCGGCGATGATCGCGCTGTTCCCCTTCATCGTCATGTTCCTCGTGACGAGCATCACCACGCTCCGCGAGCGCCGAACCGGCACTCTCGAGCGACTGCTCACCATGCCGCTCGGCAAGCTGGAGTTCATTCTCGGCTACACGCTCGCGTTCGGTCTCCTCGCCATCCTTCAGGCCCTCGTGGCGGTGGGCTTCGCCGTGTGGGTGTGCGGGCTCACGATCAATGGCTCGATCTGGCTGTTGCTGGCCGTGGCCCTCGCCGACGCCATCCTCGGCACGACGCTCGGCCTGCTCGCGAGCGCCTTCGCCCGCACCGAGTTCCAGGTCGTGCAGTTCATGCCCGCCCTCGTGTTCCCGCAGATCCTGCTCGGCGGAATCTTCATCCCCCGCGACCAGCTCCCCGACGCCCTGCACGCGATCTCGGACTGGCTGCCCCTCTCGCACGCCATCGACGCCCTCAACGCCGTGGCCGCCGATTCCGAGTCGGCGGCGTGGGTCGGCGGCAGGCTGCTCATCATCGGCGCCTTCGCGGTCGGGGCCATCGTGCTCGGCTCGATCACCCTTCGCCGCCGGACTCCCTAACGGTTTGCACACGCCGACAGTGCGACAATTATCGTCGCGCCGCATCATGCGGTGCGTGGGAAGGACATCGGATGCCCTCGGCAACAGCACAGGAGGCGATCCAGCGTCTCAGCCGGGTGGTGCCCGACTTCCCGACTCCCGGGATCACCTTCCGGGATCTCACCCCGGTCTTCGCGGACGGCCCGGCCCTGCAGGCCGTGACCGATGCCCTCGTGGCGCAGTTCGCCGGCCGATTCGATGTGATCGCCGGAGTCGAGGCACGGGGTTTCGTGCTCGCGGCGAGCGCCGCGTACGCGACCGGGCACGGGGTGGTCATGATCCGCAAACCGGGCAAGCTCCCTCGCGCGGTGCTCACCGAGGACTACGACCTCGAGTACGGCAGCACCACCCTCGAGGTGCACCCCGACGAACTCGCCCGCGGCGCCAGGGTGCTGCTCATCGATGATGTGCTCGCGACCGGCGGCACCCTCGCCGCGAGCTGCTCCCTGATCGAGAGATCCGGCTGGGTCGTGGCCGGAATCAGCGTCGTGCTCGAGCTCTCCGATCTCGCGGGTTCGACGAGACTCCCGGGTCGCACCGTGCACTCGCTGGTGACGCTGTGAACGCCGCGCAGCCGAGCTACCCTGTTGCTGGAGGAGAGTCCTGATGGCCGTCACCACCGCCGGTTTTCGCACCTGGATGCTCAAGGGTCTCGTCGATCCCCGCGGCACGCACCAGGGGCCGCACGCCGAGACGCCGGAGAAGACCCACTCGTGGTGGCGTGTCATGTGCCTCACCGGCGTCGACTACTTCTCCACCCTCGGCTACCAGCCGGCCATCGCCGCCCTCGCCGCCGGGCTCGTCTCCCCCTTCGCGACGATCGTGCTGGTGGCACTCACCCTGCTCGGCGCCCTGCCGGTGTACCGCCGGGTCGCCCGCGAGAGCTTCAAGGGCTCCGGTTCCATCCAGATGCTCGAAAGGCTGCTCCCCTGGTGGGCCGGCAAGCTCTTCGTGCTGGTGCTGCTCGGCTTCGCGGCCACCGACTTCATGATCACCATCACCCTCTCCGCCGCCGACGCCTCCGCCCACGCGATCGAGAACCCGTTCGCCCCGGCCTGGTTCCACGGCAACGAGGTCGGCCTCACCCTCGTGCTGGTGGCCCTGCTCGGGGCGGTCTTCCTGCGCGGATTCCGCGAGGCGATCGGCATCGCGGTGGTGCTCGTTGCCGTGTACCTCGCCCTCAACGTCGTGGTGATCCTCGTCTCGATCGGCCAGGTGTTCACTCACCCCGTGGTCGTCTCCGACTGGTGGTCGGCGCTCAACACGCAGCACGGCAACCCGCTCATCGTGGTGGGCATCGCCCTCATCGTCTTTCCGAAGCTCGCCCTCGGCCTCTCCGGATTCGAGACCGGCGTCGCAGTCATGCCGCAGATCAGCGGCGACGCCACGGACACTCCGCAGAAGCCGACCGGGCGCATCCGCGGGGCGCATCGGCTGCTCACCACGGCCGCCCTCATCATGAGCGCCTTCCTCATCACCTCGAGCCTCGTGACGACCTTCCTCATCCCGCAGAAGCAGTTCCAGCCGGGCGGATCCGCCAACGGCCGCGCCCTCGCCTACCTCGCGCACGAGTACCTCGGCCCGGCGTTCGGCACGGTCTACGACATCAGCACCATCTGCATCCTCTGGTTCGCGGGGGCCTCGGCGATGGCCGGCCTGCTCAACCTCGTGCCGCGCTACCTTCCCCGCTACGGGATGGCGCCCAACTGGGCGCGCGCGGTGCGCCCGCTCGTGCTCGTCTTCACCGCCATCGCCTTCCTCATCACCATCGTGTTCCGGGCGAACGTGGATGCCCAGGGTGGCGCGTACGCCACCGGCGTGCTCGTGCTCATCACCTCGGCGTCCGTGGCGGTCACGCTCTCGGCGCTCCACAAGAAGCAGCGCAAGCGCACCGTGGGATTCGCGGTCGTCTCCGTCGTCTTCCTCTACACGACGGTCGCCAACGTCATCGAGCGGCCGGACGGCCTGCGCATCGCGACGCTGTTCATCATCGGCATCCTCGTGATCTCGATCGTGTCCCGCGTGCAGCGGTCCCTGCAGTTGAGAGCCACCTCGGTCGAGCTCGACGAGACGGCCCTCTCCTTCGTGATGGCCGACGCCGAGCACGACAAGATCCGCATCATCGCCAACGAGCCTGACGACGGCACGGCCAGGGAATACCGTGAGAAGAACACGGACGAGCGCCGGTTCAGCCACATCCCGCAGCGTGCCCGCACCATCTTCCTCGAGGTGCACCCGTCTGACTCCTCCGACTTCGAGGAGGACCTCGTGGTGCGCGGGGTGGAGATGCACGGCTACCGGGTGCTCAAGGTGGAGAGCGGCAACGTGCCGAACACCCTCGCCGCCGTGCTGCTCGAGATCCGCAACGTCACCGGCGTCGTTCCGGACATCTACTTCGAGTGGACGGAGGGCAACCCGATCTCGAACATGTTCAAGTTCCTGGTGACCGGCACGGGCGAGGTCGCCCCGGTCACCCGCGAGGTTCTGCGCGAGTGCGAGAAGGATGCCAAGCGCCGACCGTCGGTGCACGTCAGCTAGACCGCGCGACCGTCGACCGGCGAGCGATCAGGGGCCGAGGACCCTGTCGAGGTAGGGGTTGGTGAAGACGCGATCGGGGTCGAGCCGGTGCCGCACCGCCACGAAGTCGGCGTGCCGCGGATACACCGCGGCGAGCGCCTCGGCGTCGAGGTAGTGAATCTTGCCCCAGTGCGGGCGGCCCTGGTAGCCGCGCATGATCCGCTCGACGGCGGTGAAGTAGTCGACGTGGTCGTCGCGCATGTGGCGGTGCACGGCGATGTAGCCCGTCGGCCTCCCGTGTGCGGTCGAGAGCCAGATGTCGTCGGCGGCGGCGACCCGCACCTCCACGGGGAAGGAGATGCGCCAGCCGCGATCGTCGATGAGCCGTCGGATCTCGCGCAAGGCGGAGGGGACCGCGTCGAGCGGGATCGCGTACTCCATCTCGGCGAACCGGGTCGTGCGCGGGCTCACGAAGACGTCGTGGGAGCGGTCGGTGAACGTGCGGTTTCCGTACACCCTCGTCGCCAGCCGATTGATCGGCGGGGTGAGCGCGGGGGCCAACCGCCCGAGAGTGCAGATGAGGGCGAGCACGCCATTGCTG
Source organism: Lacisediminihabitans sp. (assembly GCF_043726815.1). Taxonomy (NCBI): domain Bacteria; kingdom Bacillati; phylum Actinomycetota; class Actinomycetes; order Micrococcales; family Microbacteriaceae; genus Lacisediminihabitans; species Lacisediminihabitans sp. The sequence goes on along the minus strand of NZ_JAYSJZ010000060.1, from coordinate 20,930 downwards.
AGCACCCGATCCTCCAGCCACTCGGAGACGGCGCCGAGCGGCTCCCGGGGGGCGTCGCCGGGCAGACGCGTGTTAGTCTTGGTCATCACGCCGTCGGTGTGCGGCCACCAGTAGAACTCGAAGTGGTCGGCGGCCGTGGAACGCGCCTCGAAGTCGTCGAGCACCTCGTCGAACCCCGCCGGACGTTCCACCGCGCGCAGCAGGAAGGCCGGAACGCACTGCAGGGTGACCTCCACGATCACGCCGAGGGCGCCGAGACCGAGCCGGGCCGCCAGCAGCAGCTCCGCGTTGCTCGTGTCGCTGATTCGCATGATCGACCCCTCGGCCGTGACGAGGGTCAGCGCGACCACCTGGGTGGCGAGTCCCCCGAACCGCGCCCCGGTGCCGTGAGTCCCCGTGGACGTCGCCCCCGCGATGGTCTGGCGATCGATGTCGCCCATGTTCTGCAGCCCGAGGCCGAGGGGCTCGAGAAGGGCGGGCAGCTGGTGCAGGTGAGTGCCCGCCCCGATGGTGACCCGCGCGTTCGGCAGGTCGACGTCGAGCAGCCCGTCGAGTCCGGAGATGTCGAGCTGCACGCCGGGGGCGACCGCGATGCCCGAGAAGCTGTGCCCGGCGCCGACGGTCTTCACCGTGAGGCCGTGCTGCCGGGCGAAACGCACAACCCCCACGACCTCGTCGATCGTCGACGCGCGCGCGGCGAACAGGGGCAGTACCGCCTCGGTGCGCCCCCAGTTGCGCCAGGTCTCGCCCGGCCGGATCCGCGCCGTCGCACTGTCGATGCTCACAGGAACGCCTTGCCCTCTCCCCGATAGGTCGGCACAGTGCCGACCACCGTGAACCCGGACTGATCGCCGTCCAGGAGCGCAAAGGAGTCGAGGTGCTCGCTCAGCTCGCCGGCCTTCGTGTGCCGAAGCCAGACCCTGTCGCCGACCCGCAACCGGGCGGCCGCCTCTCCCGTGAGCGGCGTCTGCACCTCGCCGGCCGCCTCCCGCGCGACCATTCTCGTGCCCTCCGGCCAGGCGACGAGGGGCAGCCGGTCCGGCCCGGGCGGCCCGGAGGCGATCCAGCCGCCGCCGAGCAGGGTCGCCATCTGCGGCGTCGGTTTGCGCACCACCGAGAGGGCGAAGGCCGCGGCGGGTGCCGGGCTGAAGCGACGGTAGTGGTCGAAGAGGTGGGGCCCGAAGAGGCCGCTGCCCGCCGCGATCTCGGTCACCGCTGGCTCGGCGCTCGTGGTCTCGAGCGAACCGGTGCCGCCTCCGTTCACGAACTCGAGGTCCGCGAGCACGCGCACGGCGGCAACGACCTCGGCCCGCCGCTCGGCGAGTTCGGCCACCGACTGGCGCTGAACCCAGCGCACGACGGCGCCCCGCGCGGGGTTGCCGGCCGGCTCGTCGACCAGCCCGGCGATCTGTCCCTCATAGGCCATGAGCCCGACGAGGGAGAACCCGCGGCGGCGAACGATCTCGCCAGCGAGCTCGCGGGCCGACTCGACGGTGAAGACCGGCGATCGCCAGGTGCCGAGGTGGCCGAGCATCTTCGAGTTCCACGACGCATCCAGTTCGAGGCAGACCCGGATCATGCCGCGACGATCGGGGGGAAGCACCGCGTCGATCAGGTCGAGCTGGGCGACCGAGTCCACCATGAGGGTGACCCGCGAGGCGAGCAGCTCGTCGGTGGCGAGCCGGCGGATCGCGGCCCGGTCGGCCGTGGGGTAGCCGACCACGACATCCGCGATCCCGTCGTTGTCGTCATCCCCCGCCGCGAGCCAGAGCGCCTCCGGCAGGGTGTAGGCGAGCACCCCGGCGAACCCGGGAAGCGCGAGCACCGCGTCGATCACGGAGCGCACGCGCACCGACTTGCTGGCGACCCTGATCGGAGTGCCGTTCGCACGCCGCAGCATCTCGAAGGCGTTGTGGGCGAGCGCGGGCAGCGAGATCACCCCGAACGGCGGATCGAGTTGCGCCGTGGCGGCGTCGAGCTCCGGCCAGTAGTGTGCCGGCGTGGTCCACGGCGTCGTCGACGGGTGCCTGAGTGAGATCGTCATCAGCGCACCGACCTGATCGGCAGCACTGCCGCGGCCCCGAGCAGGGCCGCGAGAGCGGACAGCACGAAGAGGCTCTGGAAGCCGGCGAAGGCGGCCACGACGAACGCCCCGATCAGCGGCGCGATCGCCTGCGGAACGGCGGTCGCGATGTTCATGATGCCGAGGTCCTTGCCCCGAGTGTGCGCGTCGGGCAGCACCTGGGTGGCGAGCGCCTGGTCGACGGAGAGGAAGCAGCCGTAGCCGAGACCGAGGATGCCGGCGGCGACGATAGCGACCGCGAACTCCGGCACGAAGGCGAGCAGGAGGGCCGCGACGCCCTGCAGCGCGGCGGCGGCGAAGACGAAGACCTTGCGTCGGCCGAGCCGGTCCGAGAGCCGTCCGGAGACGAGGGAGGCGATCACGACGAAGACGAGGTAGACGGCGACCAGCATGAGCAGGTCGTCGCTCGCGTGTGGGCGGTGCAGCCCGTACTGCAGAAACTGCAGCAGCAGCGCGGTGCCGAAGGCGTTGCCGAAGTTGACCAGGATGCGGCTGAGCAGGGTCCAGCCGAAGTCCGGATGCTCGCGCGGGCTGATCCAGAAGCCGGCGATCAGACCACGCCCGGTGAGGCGCGGGCGGTCCGCGGGCGAGAGCACGGCATCCGGAACCCCCAGCACGAACGGGAGCACCAGCAAAACGACCAGCGCGGCGACGAGCGAATAGCCCGCGAAGATGCCGAGCCCGAGGATCACGACGAGGAGCAGGCCGAGGATGGTGCCGATCGCCTGTGGCGCCGAGATCCAGCCGGAGACGTAGCCGCGCTGGTTCACCGGCACCTGGTCGGAGATCATCGCCGTGAGGGCGGCGGAGAGCACGCAGAAGCCGACCAGGGCTACCGACCAGAACACGCCGATCCCTGGGATGGTGGTCTGCGCGCCGAGGGCGACCAGGCCGGCAGCGAAGACGAGAGCGCCGCCGAGAATCCAGGGTCGGCGTCGGCCGAAGCGCGAGGTCGTGCGGTCGGACAGCGCCCCGGTGAGGGGGAAGGCGACGAGGGCGAAGACGCCGGCGATGCCGGACACGACGCCGAACGCCACCACGCTGTCCACCCAGTCCGCCGAGCGCACGCGCTCCTCGATCTGCAGGGGAAGCAGCAGCTGGATGGGGGTGAGCTGCGCCATCCACACCCCGAGCCAGGCCGTCGCGAACAGGGCGATCCATTTGCCACCCACCCGGATGCGTGGTTCGGCGAACGGGGCCGGCGCGTGGGCGGTCTCGGGTGTCGTCATTGCTGGGGCTCCTGCGGGGTGGCTGGGCTGGCTGAGGTGGGGCGGCCGGGCCGCGCGAGCGCGGCGATCGTGTCTGCGGCGAAGTCCATGAGGCGCCCGGCGGCGACGGCATCCCGGTCGGCGAGCCAGGCGAGGGTGTAGCCGTCGTTGATGGCGATGAGGATGCGGGCCACCTCGGGCACCGGAAGCGACCAGGCGACTCCGGTGGCCTCCGCGCCGTACTCGAGAAGTTCGCCCGCCGCGGCGAAGTAGCTGGCGTACTGGGCGGCGGGCACCGCGTCGAGCTCCGGGGTGCGCAGGGAGTAGTTCATGAGTTCGAAGAGGGCCTGCTCCCGCTGCGGATTCTCCACGAGAAGGTCGAAGTAGGCCTGCAGGCCCGCTCTCACAGCGCTGCGGATGTCCGTGCCGGGGGCGACGGCCGCGAGCGTCACCCGCTTCTCGTTCGCCACGAGGAAGGCGATGAGCTCCCGCATCATCTCGTCGCGGGAGCGGAAGGCGTAGTGGAAACTGGCGAGCGACATGCCCGCCTCGGCCACGATCGCGCGGGTGGTGGCCGCGGACACCCCGTCCCGGTCGATCACCGCGAGGGCGGCCTGGATCAGCGCGGCTCGTCGTTCATCGGAGGGGACGCGGGTCATGCCTGTGCCCTCCATCGGGTCCGTCTGCGATCGGCCCAACTGGGTCGATTGTCCCAGTCACCTGACTAAGAATCATGGCGGCGAATCGCGGCGCCGTCAATCACCCAAACGGGGCGTAACACTCGGTTCGCGGTTTGACAGGGCAGCGAATGCCTAGCTAAATGGAGGTACGGTGCAGCCCTCCCCCACGAACGTCCCCCGACGTTCGTTTCGCAAACGCGGAGCGAGCGCCAACCGGCGATTCCTGCGGCTGGCCGCGATTCTCGCCTTTGCCGGTGTCGCCGGGATCCTCACCGCGGCCTCCCCCACGCCCACCCCCACGCCCAGCAACGGCGTCGGCCAGAGGCCGAACTTCTCCCTGACGGCCCCGAACTTCTCCCCCACCAACGCCGTCGCGCTGACGGGGACGAAGGACGCGAACTCCGGGGTGAGCGTGCTCCCCCTCACGCCGGGCGACCAGCCGGTGTGCACCATCCCCGAGGACGCGAAGACCACCTGGGGCTGCACCATCGCCCTGCCGAACGGCAAGGCCCTCTCCCTCACCGCCCAGCAGCGCACGAGCGGCGCGATCACCGGCGAGGACACCGAGACCCTCGATGTGCTCGGAGCGCCCAGCATCGACGGTGCGCCGGGCTACGTCACCAGCGGCCTCGTGTCCGGAGTCGGCTACGCCGGCGCCACCGTGGTGGCGGGCGTCACGGGAGCACCGGTCGGCGGGTGCAGCGCGGTCGCCAGCACCACCGGCTACTGGTCGTGCGCGCTCACCGTGGGCTCCGGATCCTGGGTCGTCGTCGCCCGCCAGTCACAGGCCGGTCTCGGTGGAGGCGCGTCCTCCTCCCCGTCGGGTTCCCTCACCGTGACCGTGGACCGTGATGCCCCGGCGAGCCCGATCATCACCTCGCCCCGTGCGGGAAGCCGGGCGCCCGACAGCACCGTCACCTTCCGAGGCACCGGCGAGGAGGCCGGCGCCGTCGATGTGTACGTACACAACGTGCCGGTCTGCAGCGCCCGCGTGAGCGGCACGGCCTGGGCCTGCACCGCGGCCGCCCCGCCGGGCGAACACCCCGTCGTCGCGATCCAGCGGGATCAGGCCGGCAACTTCAGCGCCCCCTCCGCGCCGGTCTTCGTCTTCTTCGGCCCGAAGCCGGACGCGGTGGTGCCGCCGGTCGCGCCGCCGGTCGCCCCGCCCGCCACCACCGACCCGCCGGCCGGGACTCCGCCTCCGTCTGCCGCGCCAACCGTGCCAGCGCCGGAACCCAGCCAGCCGCCGACGCCGACGGCGAGCGGGTCGAGCAACTGGGGCACCCCCACGTCGTTCGGCTCCGCGCTGCCGACTCTCGCCGAGACCATCGGTCGCGGCAACTGGCTCCTCGCTCCGCTTCTCGCTCTCGCCTTCATCCTGCTCGTCGCCCTGCCGCTCCGGATGCTCGCGACGGCCCTCCGCGGACGGATCAGACGACCGAGCATCCGCCTCACCGGGCGCAACCGTCCCGGACTCGTCGATCGCGACGACACCCCACCGCTGAACCCGATTCTCGTCGGCGTGATCCCCCTCGCGGTGGCGGCGGCCTTCGTCGTCTTCTCCGGCGGGGTCAACGACGAGGTGCGCTACCTCCGGCTCACCGTGGCGGTGTGCCTGGGGCTCGGCCTGCTCAATGTGATCGGGGTGGCCGTCACGACCCGGCTCGCGAGCCGCTGGCAGGGTGTCGCGGGACGGTTGCGCACCCGGCCGATGCTCGTTCTGGTCGCCGCGCTGGCCGCCGTGCTCTCGAGGGCCACGGGCATCGAGCCGGCGGTCGTCACCGGGGTGGTGATCGGCATCGGATTCGCACGGGGACTGCCCGCGCGACCCCGAGCCATCGTCAACCTCGTGGAGGTGGGCGGGGTGACCGTGCTCGCGATCGCGGCGTGGCTGGCGAACGGCGCCCTCGGTGCGGTTCAGGGCTTCTGGCCGTCGCTCCTGCACGAGACCCTCGCGACGATCGCGCTCGCCGGGCTCGGATCGGCGATGACCCTGGTGCTCCCGGTCGCGACGCTGCCCGGTCGCGTGATCCTCGAGTGGTCGCCGCCGGTCTGGCTGGCGAGCGTCGCCGTGGTCACCACCGTCGCCGCCGCAGTGTTCCTGGGCGGCCGGACCGCAGAATTCCCGGTGCTCGGATCGATCGTCGTGGCCGTGGCCTTCGCCGCCCTGAGCCTCGCGGTGTGGGGGTGGCTTCGTTTCGTCGAGCCGGTGGCGTTGCGTCAGCCCAGTGCCTGAGCAGGGAAACGTCGCCGCGCGCGCCCGGCCGCACTCAGCAAACGTTATACCCCTAGGGGTATATTTTCCCTCACCGGAGATCCGGGAGAACCAGTTCGAAAGAACCAGCAGAGGGAGCAAGTCATGTGCCAGGCGGTTACCTGCGGTGTGTGCGGCAAGGTCACCTGGGCGGGGTGCGGCCAGCACGTCGACGAGGTGATGCGCGACGTTCCCGTCGCCGAGCAGTGCCCAGGCCACCAGGCAGCGGCGCCGGCCACACAGAGTCTCTTCTCGCGCATCTTCCCCGGCCGCTAGACGCGCGTTCGCCGGTCGGTAGCCGAGAGCTACGGAGCGAGCTGAGGGGTGGAACGGCCCGGCAGTGCGTCCTGCGGAATCTCTACGAAATCTTAGGGTCTCGTTGTTTGGCTGGACTGACCTCGCTCCCTTGACATCCGATGCCCAGCGCCCCCGGAGGACCCGACCCCATGAACTACCTCGAAGCCATTGTGATGGGGGCGATCCAGGGCATCACGGAGCTGTTCCCCGTGTCCAGCCTGGGGCACGCGGTGCTCATCCCCGCCCTGCTCGGCGGCCAATGGAGTCGGGACCTGTCGGTCTCCGCCCCCGAGTCGCCCTACCTCGCCTTCATCGTCGGTCTTCACGTGGCGACCGCCCTCGCGCTTCTCGTGTTCTTCCGTCGCGACTGGGCGCGGATCATCCGGGGCTTCTTCTCCTCGGTGCGGTACCGCCGCATCCGCACCGCGCCCGAGCGTCTCGCCTGGCTGCTCATCCTGGCCACCATCCCGGTGGGGGTCACCGGCCTGCTGCTCGAGCACACCTTCCGCACGGTGCTGGGAAAGCCGGTGCCCGCCGCGATCTTCCTGATGGTGAACGGGGTGATCCTCGGCGGGGGCGAGCTCCTGCGACGGCGGCGCGACCCCGCGGTCAACCGATCCGCCGCGCTGAACGGACCGGGCCTCGACGCCGCGGACCTGCGCGCGCCGTCCGCTCAGGACCCGGATGCGCTGGGCGACGACGCCGCCCTGGCCGAAGTGCCCCGCTGGCGCGCCGTGGCGATCGGCGCCGTGCAGACGCTCGCCCTGCTGCCCGGCATCAGCCGGTCCGGAGTGTCGATGGTCGCCGGGATGGCGGTGGGTCTCAGCCACCGGGAGGCCGCCCGGTTCTCCTTCCTGCTCGCGACCCCGGTGATCCTGGCCGCCGGGCTGCTCAAGCTGCCCGATCTCTTCGGCCCGCTCGGCGCCTCCATCCACGGCCAGGTGCTCGCCGGAAGCGCCACCGCGTTCGTCGCGGCGCTCCTCGCGGTGGCCTTCCTCGACCGCTACTTCCGCACCAGGACCCTCGTCCCCTTCGCCGTCTACTCGCTCGTCGCCGGCGCGGCATCCCTCGGCTGGCTCCTGCTGCACGGGTGAGTCACCGAAGCCCGGACAGTCCTCCGCCGATGAGGAGCGCGCCGATCACGAGGAGCAGCACGCTCATGATCGCCGCGCTGTTTCTCACCAGCATTGTGCGCAACGACTCGAGGCGTGACCGCATGCGCTCGGGCGCCGCGATGAACGCGATCACCGGCGCGGCCACGGTCACGCAGGCGAGCACCGTGTAGGCGGCGGCCACCCCGAGGGTGGGGCCGAGGGGAAGGCCGGCGCCGCCGATCGTGATTCCCGCCCCCACGCCCAGGAGCAGCTCCTTGGGGTTCGCCACCGACAGCACGAAGGCGAGCACGGCGGCCCGGCCGGGCGAGCTCCGCTCGATCGAGCCCATCCACGCGGGGAGCGTCGCCTCGTCGTCGTCCGGCCGGCCGCGCCACTTCCACAGCGCCAGCACCAGGAGAGCGACTCCGACGAGGATTCGCACGACCGACGCCAACGGCGAGGCGTCGCCGGATTTCTGCACGACATCCGAGACCGCGGCGAACACGCCGACCACGACGGCCACTCCGACCACTCGGCCGGCCAGGAAGGCCAGCCCCACAGACCCGCCGGGCGGCGAAAGCAGCACCAGCACGACGGCGATGATCGGGAAGGGGCTCAGGGCGACCGCGACCGCCACCGGGAGCACTGCCCCGAAGGCGTCGAGCACGGCGTGCCGCCCTTCTTCGGTCAATTGCCCTTACCTCAATTGCCCCCATCGTGCCACGCCAACACGGGCAAGAGAAGGGGCCGTCGTTCACGGGCCCGTACGCTGGGAGCCTCGACCGCTCCCCCGGAGGTTCACCTGACCGCGACCATTCCCCCGCGCATCGATGTTCAACTCGTTCGACGCCTCATCGCCACGCAGTTCCCCCGCTGGGCCGGTCTCGAGGTGCGGCCAGTGGATCACGACGGGTGGGACAACCGCACGTTCCGGGTCGGTGACACCCTCGCGGCCCGTCTGCCGAGCGCGGCAGGCTACGTGCCGCAGGTGCGCAAGGAGGTCGCCTGGCTGCCGTTGCTGGCGGCCGGTGTCACTCTGCCCATCCCCGAAGTCGTTGCGCTCGGCGAGCCCGGGCACGGCTATCCATTCGAGTGGACGATGCGTCGCTGGATAGACGGCACGCCCGCGGCCGTGGCGAGTGGCCTCGACCTCGCCACCTTCGCCCGGGACCTGGCCGCGTTCCTCGTCGAGCTGCGAGGCGTCGATCCGTCGGCGGGTCCGCGCCCCGGCGCGCACTCGGCCGGGCGCGGCGCCGGCCTCGACCAGTGGGATGCCGAGACGCGGGCCGCCATCCGCGCCCTCGGCGACGACATCGACGGCGGTGCCGCCCTCGAGGAGTGGGAGAGGGCACTCGGCTCCCCCGGCGGCGAGCCGGGCGTCTGGTTTCACGGGGATGTCGCGGCCGGAAACCTGTTGGTGGCCGACGGTCGGCTGTCCGCCGTGATCGACTTCGGGTGCGCCGGGGTGGGAGACCCGGCCTGCGATCTCGCCATCGCCTGGACCCTTCTCGATGAGAGTTCGAGACTGGTGCTGCGGCACGGTCTCGACGCCGACGACGCCCTCTGGGAACGCGCCCGGGGCTGGGCCCTCTGGAAGGCACTCATCACCGCCGACGATCCGCTTCGCGCCGACGAAGCCGCGCGCGTGCTCTCGGCCCTCGGAATCGCGACCCGGCCGCGCGCTCGCTGATTCGTCGGCAGCCATCGCCTCGTGTCGGTCGTCGGGCGTATCGTCGCTCGGCATGGACATCATTCTGGTTCCCGGATTCTGGTTGGATGCGTCGTCGTGGTCACCGGTGACCCCGGCCCTCGTGGCTGCGGGGCACCGGGTGCATCCGCTCACCCTTCCCGGTCTCGAGTCGGTCGACGCGTCGCGCGCGGGAATCGGCCTGCGTGACCACATCGATGCGGTGGTGGCGGTGATCGACTCCCTGCCCGATCGGGTGGTGCTGGTCGGTCATTCGGGCGGTGGCGCCATCATCCACGGGGCGGTGGACGCCCGGCCGGATCGGGTGCTGCGTGCCATCTACGTGGACAGTGGTCCGCTCGCCGAGGGTGGCGTCATCAACGATGCGCTGCCAGCGATCGGGGACGACGTGCCCCTGCCGAGCTGGGACGTCTTCGAGGACGAGTCCCTCGTCGACCTGACCGACGACCTCCGCGCCGCCTTCCGCGCCCGGGCGATTCCGGAGCCGCGCGGGGTGGCCCAGGATGCGCAGCACCTCCACGACGAACGTCGCTACGACGTGCCGGCCACCGTGATCACCTGCGAGGTCCCGCTCTCCCAGCTGCAGACCTGGATCGCGAGTGGTCACCCGTACGTGTCGGAGCTCGCCCGCATTCACGACGTCGACTACGTGGAGCTGCCCACCGGGCACTGGCCCCAGTTCACCAGGCCCACCGAGCTGGGCGCCGCCATCCTCACCGCCGTGCAGTCCCACTGAGGCGAAATCGCCACCAGCCCGGTCAGAGGTCCCGTCGCAGCACCACGACGGTCACGTCGTCGGGCGCGCCGTCTGACGCCTTCTCCAGGAGGGCATCGACGACGCCTCGTGCGCTCGACGCCGAGCGTGCGATTCGTTCCACCTCGTCCAGGCTCGCGAGTGTGCCGTCGAACAGGTCGAGAACGCCGTCGCTCACGGACACGAGCGAGTCGCCGGGCAGCAGAGTCAGGATGTGCTCGCGCCAGCCTCCCCCGAGTCCCGACCCCAGCGGGAAACTCGTCGTCGCCAGCCGCTTCACGCCGCCGGCCGCGCGAACGACCAGCGACAGGCCGTGCCCGGCGTCGACGTAGCGCACCTCGCCGAGCGCGACATTGAGCCTCGCATGGAAGAGCGTGACGAACGCGCCGGCCCGTTCGAGATCCGGCTCGAGCGAGCAATCGGCGAGGGACATCACCTGTCCCAGATCGGCCTCGCCGGCCCGGGAACGCAACACGGATCGAACGGTGGCCGCGATGATGGCGGCCCCGATACCCTTTCCCATCACGTCGGCGACGGTGAATGCCGCGCCATCGCTGACCGGATACCAGTCGAAGAAGTCGCCCCCGACCGCACGAGCCGGAGTGCAGCCGCCATCGAGTTGGTACCCGGCCAGGGCGACCAACTGTCGAGGAAGCAGCCCACGCTGCACCTCGGTGGCGCGATCCAGCTCCAGGTCGGCCTCCCTCCGGCTGCGCCACTGCGCGGCAAGGCGGCGAACCGTCGAAATCAGTTCCGGGTGGGAGATCGGCTTGGTGAGGAATTCGTCGGCCTGGCTCCGAAGAGCGCGCACGGCGTAGTCGATCGAGACGTGCGCGGTCATGACGATGACGGGAAGGCCCGGCTGGGCCTCCCGCATCAGGGCCAGAACCTCCAGGCCGCTCATGCCCGGCATCTCGATGTCGGTCACCACCACATCCGGGTGAAATTCCTCGAGGGCGGCCACGGCCAGCCGCGGGTCGTTCAGGGCACGCACCTGGCAATCGCCCCTCCGCTCGAGCACGGTCCTGGTGTATTCGGCGATGTCCGGGTCGTCGTCGAGCACGAGCACCCGATACGAGTCCTCAGTCGTCGTCATGCGTTGCCGAGCCTTCGGCTGATCCGCCAGAGGTTGAGGGAACCCGAGCGGTCGTAGTGCAACTCGTCCACCAGCGCCTCGATGAGGGGGATGCCCCGCCCGGACTCCGCCAGCTCGTCTGGCATGCCTCCGGGCACCAGGTGAAACTGTCCCGGTTCGCCGGTGTCGCTCAACCTCGCCTCGATCCGATCGGCGAACACCTCCACGGTGAGCGTGCAGGACACCCCGGTTCCCGCGTCGGCGTGCTGGATCACGTTGCCGGCGAGCTCGATCAGGGCCGTCTCAAAACACACGCGGTCGGTCGCCGACACCGCCGGCGAACTGGACCAGACCGTCCCCAACAGGGCGTGCACCGTGTCGACGTCGTCCGGCGGTGCGGACATCGCCAGGGTGAACCGTGTGCCGCTATCCATTGCCGTAGGCCGTCTCGGCGGTGGCGTAGACCGGGAGCACCCGATCCATGTTGGTGAGCCGCAACACCAGAGAGACCTGTTCGTTCGGCGCGGCGATCCTGAGATCTCCGCCGGCCTGCCGGGCGGTCTTGAGCCCGCTGATCAGGGCGCCGAGTCCCGACGAGTCGATGAATTCGACCCCCGACATGTCCACGACCACGCGGGACCGCCCCCCTGCCACTGTCGAGGTGACCAGCTCCCGCAGGCGCCCCGCCGACACCATATTGAGTCGGCCCGTGGGCCGCACCACGGCGATGCCGTCTGCAAGCTCTCCGCTCGTGAACTCCATTAGCCGGACACCTCTTTCGGTCGAAAGCCGCGGTACAAGACCGCAGGCACGAGAACGCTGAGCACGATCAAGTCGAACACCACCCAGCCGAGATTGACGGCAGTGCCGATCGGTTCGCCGATGCCGAGAACAAGTCGCGTCGTGCCGATGACCGCCGCGATCACCAGGGCCGCTGCCACGCAGGCCTGGGGGGCGATGAGCCGCCAATTCGGGCCGCCGTCCTGGCGCGTCTTGGGCGTCACCACGAAGCCGAGCGGTCGCTTGAAGTAGACGTTCGCCACGGCGCTCGTGGTCGCCCGAATCCAGACGGGAAAGAGCGCGAGGCTGTACTGCTGGCCCCGCCAGGTGGGGATCCCCCGGCCCGCGACCACGAAGAGCAGCTGGTTGATCACGATGAAGGGCACGAACCGAAGGAAGAACTCCCAGGCGGTCGTGTTGACCGGCAGGATGCCGAAGCAGAGGAAGATGATCGGCGCCGCGAAATAGATCAGGGCCGCGAATCCGCTGAGGTAGCTCCACATCGTGGAGAAGTACATCAGACGCTGGGCGATGGTCATGCCACGCTGTCGGAGCGGATTCTCTTTCAGGAACACCTGCATGGTGCCCTGAGCCCAGCGAAGGCGTTGTTTGAGCATCGTCCCGAGATCCTCCGGGGCGAGTCCGACCGCGAGAAGGCCGGAGTGATAGACGCTGCGCCAGCCCATGTCGTGCAGCCGCATGGAAGTCGCCATGTCTTCCGTGACCGAAATTGTCGCGAGCGGCATCAGCGGCTGGGCCTCCTCGGCGCGGTCGACGTCGATCGAGCGCAACAGGGTCTGCACCGACTCGAAGGCTCCGAGCGGGGAGAGCTCACGCGAGGCGAGGGTCTCCACCGTGCCCTCCATGTCCATCAGGACATCCCATTCGACCTCGTCGTCGCCGCCCATTTCCCGCAGCGCGTCAAGGTCCCGGGCGAGCAGGTGGATGTCGATCGCCACCATGCCCCGGGAGATCTCCTCGATCCGTCGCTGCAGCGAGTAGGTGACCGACGACAGCGGCTTGAGAGCCGCCACGTCCAGCCGCGCGGTCTCCACGGCGGAGGCGACCTCGGCGAGGGCACCGAGCACCACCGCATTGTCCCGGGGGGCGCTGCGGGCCGCCTTCGCGAGCACGCGCCGAGCGCCCCGCAGTGCGGTGAGGACCGCGCGCTCCACCTCCGCGACGTAGCCGGCTATCCCGAGCTGCATGAGGGCCTCGCGCCGGAGCAGAGCGTTCGAACCGCAGAAGAATGCCGCGTTCCAGCCGTCCTTCCCCTGCTGAATCGGTCCGTAAAACAGGCCGGCCTGGCTCCCCAACGGATCCCCCGGGGCGACGTTGCCGAAGATCTGCGGGGTCTGCACGAGGGCGACGGATTCGTCCAGAAAGTACCCGAGGGTCTCGTCCAGAATCTGGGGATGCGGAACCTGGTCGGCATCGAGGATGAGCAGGAATTCGCCATCCGTGGCAAGCAGGGCGTTGTTGAGGTTTCCGGCCTTCGCGTGCAAGGGCCGGTCGAGCCAGTCGGCCCCGCGAGTGATGTAGCCGACGCCGAGCGACGTTGCCGCCTCGCTCATCTCCGCACGATCACCGTCGTCAAGAATCCAGGTGCGATGCGGATAGCGAATGGCTTGAGCCGCGGTGGCCGTTTCGATCACCAGGTCGACGGACTCGTTATAGGTCGTGATGAAGACGTCGACGGTCAGTCCGGCCGGTGCCACCGGCGGGCGGGGCCGCGAGCGGGCCCGCCACATAGTGAGGCCGAACAGGCTCACATCGATGAGGCTGTAGGTCTCCGCGGCCACGAGGGGCAGCGCGATCCACCACGCTCCCCAGTTGAGCGAAAAGAACCAACGCCAGACTATGTAGTTGAGGCCGAGCACCACGGTCGCCACGACGATCAACCGCAGCACCGCAAGCCGACCGGTAGTTTCCCGGTCAGCCCGGTGTACCGACACGCGCCCCTGAACCACGTCGACCCCCGAAAGTCCCGTTGCCGCCGAAACCCCCTCGGCGTGCTCCCTCGATAATATCGCGGCAGGCACGATACTCCCCGAACGACCTGAAGCTTTTAATACCGAGCGTAACTTTTCGGGTGCCGCCGTCGATTACGTCCACGTGAGCCCCGGCTCCGCAGAAATGAACCGACGGGTCTCAGACCCACTTGGAGGACTTAGATGTCATTCTTTACCGTACTTGTCACGAGCAAGATCGCCATCGGCGCCCTGGCACTCGGCACCGTCGCCGCCGGCGGCACCGCCGTCGCCGCCTACACCGGGACCCTTCCGGCCCCGCTGCAGCAGAGCGCCCACAGCCTGATCGGCGCCCCTGCTCCCGCCGACGGCAAAGAGGTTGATGCCACGGCCACGGCGGACCCGACCGAGACGCCTGACCCCACCGCAACGCCGAAATCCACTGCAACGCCGGTGGGTCCGGATGCCACGGGCCCCGCGGCCTTCGGTCTCTGCACGGCCTTCACGCACGGTGGACTGAGCACCTCGTCCACGGCGTACAAGTCCCTCGTCGTCGCGGCGAGCAGCTCGACCGACATCAAGGCGTACTGCGCCACGATCGTCCACCCCGGCAAGACCGCCGCACCGTCCGACGCCGCCACCGGCGCGCCGGCGCTCCCCGACCAGGCGTCGAAGGGCACCAGCCACAAGCCGACCACGCCCGGCCGCCCGTAGGTTTCTCACCGATCACCCTGCCGCGCCGCGCTACCCTAGGCAGCGTTGCGCGGCAGGGCTCTGGTGACGGAATGGGACGAGGTGGTCGATGGAGACATTGACCGACGAGATGCTCGCTCACGGGCGCAGCAACCCGGCGGAGGTGTTCACCCTCGTGTACCAGCGGCTTTCGCCTTCTGTACACGGCTACCTTGTGGCCCGGGGCGTGGATGACCCCGAGGCCGTCACCCACGATGTCTTCCTCGCCCTCTACCCCCGGCTCGCCACCGTCAGCGGAGGAGTGAAGGGGTTGAAGAGACTCATCTTTTCCATCGCACACGCCCGGTCTGTGGATCACCACCGACAGCGGGCCAGGAGTCCCATGATCACCGAATACCTGCCGGAGCTCGACTCCAGGTTCACCGCATCGGCGGAAGACCACGCGCTGAGCACGGGACTCGACACCGGTGCCCTCGAACTCCTCGGCCATCTCGGCGACGATCAGCGGGAGGTTCTGGTTCTGCGAATCGTCGCGGACCTCTCGCTCGAACAGACGGCAACGATCATGGACAAGACGCCCGGGGCCATCAAACAACTGCAGCGGCGGGCGCTGGGCAATCTCAAGCAGGGACTGGCGACGAAGGTCGGGGGCACACCATGACTCGTGAAGACCACGCTATCGACGACCTGCTCGCAGAGGCCGGAATCGACGATGCCGTCGATGTTCGCCCAGTGCTCCTCGAACTTCGCGCCCTCGGCGCCGGCAGCCCTCCCGCGCCCTCGGCGGAGCTTGCCGCGCTCATGACCCAGGGCCCGGTGGACATCGCCGTCCGCCGGCGCGCTCGGAACCGCCGACTCATCGTGGCTGCCATTGCCGTCGCGGCATCGGTGGGCGTCGGGGCCTCGGCCGCTGCGGCCAGCCCCGACTTCAGGCACACGGCGCAGACCGCCATCACGTTCCTCGTGCATACCCTTGTGCCGGGCGCTCAGCACGCGCCGGGGCAGCCCCCGGTTCCGGCGCCCGCGAGCAGTCGCGTGCCGGGCAGAGAGGGCACCTCGTCCGTCGCCCCCCAACGAGGCGCGAGCGACAAGTCCAGCGTGTCGCCATCGCCCCGGCACACGTCGCCCACCCGACCGGAGCCCACAAATCGCCCATCGACGGCGGTTCCCCCCGTGATCCCGCCGGGCTCAAGCGCGAAGGCGACCCCACCGCCGGCAGATCGCCACCACTAGCCCCGGGCAGAATCGATCGCCATTCGGTCAGTTCTTCGGCTACCCTCATCTCATGCGGTGAGGGGGGCCTCCGCCAAGGGAACATGTTTCTTGTGCACCCCGTTTCGTCTCAGACACGGAGTGAACCTTGACAAGAACCACAGACGGCACAGAGACGAAGTCAGCCCGTGTCCGACGGTCGGCCGGCGTACTGAGGGTCTTGTGCGGTGCTCTTGCCGTCGGAATCGTGGGCGGAGTGATGACCGCGAGCGTGTATTCCGCTGCCCCGGCCGGTCAGGCATCTCCGGCGGCAGGAATCGCGCCTCACTCCGGTGTCGCACAGAACGCGGCAGTCGAACTGAGCCCGTCATACGATGTCCGCAGCGGCCGCCAGACACCAGCACCGCCGACCTCGTTCAGCCGGATGACCGTCGCTGCCGCGTCGCTCACCACCCGGGTTTCCGCGACGGGAGTGGCGGCCCTCGTCCTCTCCCCGGCGTCCGGACCCGTCGGCACCTCCGTCACGGTCACCGCCAGCGGCTTCCAGAAGAACACGACGGGCACGCTCACGGCCGGGTCGTCCACCATTTCCATTCGAACCAACGGAGCGGGAGCGTTCACCGTCGCCTGGGTGGTGCCTGCCACGACCGCGGCAACGCTCACCCTCACAGCCACCGTCGCACGGGTCTCGGTCTCGCAGGCATTCACGGTGACCTACCCGGTGACGGTCCCGGTGATCAGCACTGCCCATCTCAGGTTCGGTGTCGCCACGGTCGGCGGTGCGCAGGCGAACACCGAACTCGATCAGGTCGCCACCCTGTCCGGTGAGGGCCCGTCCATCGTGCTCTCCTATTACGACTTCAACCAGGCAGCCCCGATAGCCGACCTGAACTCGGTCGCCGCCCGCGGCGCTCTCAGTCTCCTCACCTGGGAACCGTGGACATGGGGCGGCGGGCTCAACCAGACCGCGTACCAGTCGGCGACGATCGCCTCCGGAACCTACGACGCCTACATCACCTCGTGGGGGACGGCCCTGGCCGCGTGGGGGAAGCCGGTGATGCTGCGCTACGGGCACGAGATGAACGGTAACTGGTATCCGTGGGCCGACGGCGTGAATGGCAACGCCAGCGGCAGCTATGTCGCCGCTTTCCGGCACGTTCACGACCTGCTGACCGCGGCGGGCGCAACGAACGTGACCTGGGTGTGGTGCCCGAACGTGCCGTATTACGGTTCGACCCCGATCACCACCGAGTATCCGGGTGATGCCTACGTGGATGAGGTCGCCCTCGACGGGTACAACTGGGGTCTCGACCGGGTCGGAGGATCCTGGAAGTCCCCGAGCACGGTCTTCGGCGACGGCCTGTCGCAAATCCGCGCTCTCGCGCCGACGAAGCCGATCATCGTCGCAGAGACCGCTTCCTCAGAGAACGGCGGGTCGAAAGCACAATGGAACACCGACCTCGTCTCCTACCTCGCCGCTCAACCCGACATCACTGGCTTTGTCTGGTTCGACCTCAACAAACAGGTCGACTGGCGTATCGACACGTCAACCACCTCGGCCAGCGCCTTCAACGCGGCGTTGGCCGCACGAAGGTAGCCCGACGAGCGCCAGCGCGCTTCTTCTGGACCGGGTGTTACCGGGACTTCGAAGGGAACTCGCCGGACGCGGCGGTCCGCGCGCGCTCCGCCCGGCCCGTCACGATTCTGTGGATGCCGGCGATCACCGTCGCAGACAGGAGTCCGAACGCGATCGACGCGGCAAGCCCGACGAACGGGTTGGCGATGAACAGTCCTCCGGCCGTGACCGCGACGCCGACGTGGTACGCCGTGTAGACGGTCGCGGAGAGGAGGGAGAAGACCAGGTATCTCCACACCGGCAGGTCGCTCGCCCCGGCCGTCATCGTGACGGCCACGCGAACGAACGGGAGGAACTTCGCGCCGACGAGAATCGCGCCCGGATTGCGTTCGATTCGACCGGATGCCCACAGCAGCCCGGTCTGCGCCTTCGATCCGCGCATCCAGACCCAGCGCGCCGGGTGGATCGAACGCCCGATCAGGAAGGCGATCCCGTCCCCCACCATGGTCGCCGCGGTGGCCACCACCAGCACGGCGACGGGGTCGGGTCCATGACCGGATGCGCCGAGCGCCGCGAGCGTGACCACCATCGTCTCCCCCGGCACGAGCGGAAAGAACCCGTCGATGACCAGCAGGCCGACCAGTGCGCCCAGCGCCCACGGCGACTGGGCCACGGCGTAGATCAGGCCGGCGACGTCAGCCACGGAGCCCCTTGTCGCGGTCTCTCACCAGGCGGCGCAGGCCGCCCTTGGGAGGAACGTCCACCGGGTCGGGCCAGCGGGGCTTCAGCCAGTCGCCGAGCGTCACCCGCCTGATCTTGCGGTGGAGCAGCGGCACCACCCAGTCGCGCAGCCACAGGCTCTGGTCGGCCAACCATCGACCCGTCGACCGCGCCTCGAGCGGAGCGAACTTCGTGGCCTTGATCTTCTTGGCCCTGATCGAGTGATGCACGGCCAGCAGGTCGAGCACGCGGGCGGCGAGCGCCTTGTGGCCGGCCTTGGAGAGGTGCAGTCGATCTGCCGACCACATCCGCCTGTCCTCGTAGCCCTCGAACGTCCCGTAGTCCACGAGGGTCGCGCCGTACTTCTCCGCAATGCGGCGCACACCGTCGTTGTAGGCGTGGTTGCGGCGTCGGAAGAGCCAGACCACGGGATAGAGCGGAACGTCGTAGCCGGTGAACAGCAGAAGAGTCGCGCCCGTCTTCGCCAGAGCGGCCACGAGTCTCTCGTAGTCGTCGAGGAGGGATCCGATCTCCGTGCCGGGGTCCATCACGTCGTTGCCGCCGGCGTAGAGAGTGATGAGAGCGGGGTTCAGCCGCACCGCCGCGTCCAGCTGGTCTGCGACCACATCCCGCAGCCTCTTGCTGCGCACGGCCAGGTTCGCGTACCGCCAGCCGGGTTCTGCCTTCGCGAGTCTCTCGGCCACTCGATCGGCCCAGCCGCGCACCCCGTTCGGCAGGCGGGGGTCCGGATCCCCGACGCCCTCCGTGAACGAGTCCCCCAGCGCGACGTAGAGACGGGACGGCGTGGGGCCCTCCCCTTCGCTCTGGTTCGCGGCCGTTCTCGTCACCACCGCCCTCATCAGCGCCGGGCGAGAAGTGCGTGCTCGGCGATCGCGCGCTCGAAGTGGTGCAGAAGCAGTTCACAGACCACCGGCCAGGTGCGACCCTGCACGCTCTGGAAGGCGGCCTCGGCGAACGCTGCGCGCTTGGCGCCGTCGCCGACGAGGTCGACCACGTGTCGGCGCAGTTGCCCGAGGTCGCCCGGCGTGTACAACCAGCCGGTGCGCGACGAGTCGACGAGGTCGACCGGACCGCCCCGTCCGGTCGCCACCACCGGCACGCCGGAGGCCATCGCCTCCTGGATCGTCTGGCAGAAGGTCTCGAGCTCCCCCGGGTGCACAAAGAGATCGATGCTCGCCAGGGCGGTGGCGAGCTGTTCTCCGCCCAGGAATCCGGTGAAGGAGGCGTTCGGCAGCATGGCCTCGAGCGCCTCTCGCTCCGGACCGTCCCCGACGATCACCAGCCGGGTGCCCTCGATGTCGCCGAGGGCGGCCAGGTCTTCCACCTGCTTCTCCACGGCGAGACGCCCCACGTAGCCGATGAGGATCTCGCCGTTCGGCGCCACCTTCGCCCGGAATGCCGCGCTTCGTTTGCCGGGATGAAAGCGGATAGTGTCCACTCCGCGACCCCAGAGTTCGACCCTCGGAATGCCGTGCGCATCGAGTTGCCGTGCGGCGGAGAGCGAGGGGGCCAGGGTGCGGGTCGCGAGCTGGTGGATCGCGACGACCCGCTGCCACGCCCAGGCCTCGAGGAAGGGGACGCCGTATTTCCCGAGGTAGCCGGGCACATCCGTCTGGTACACGGCGACGGTGGGGATGCCCAGCTGCTCGGCCGCGCGCATCGCCCGGCGCCCGAGCTCGAACGGAGAGGCGAGGTGAACGACGTCCGGCGCAAAGCCCGCGAGCAGGCGGCGTACCCGCGAGACTCCGCCGACGGCGAGGCGCACATCGGAATACCCGGCCACAGAGACGGACGGCAGCCGCACGACGCGCACGCCATCGCCTTGGTCGACGTCGCTAGCCCCGACTGCGGCCGGGGCGATCACCAGCACGTCGTCGCCCCGGCGGACGAGATGTTCGAGCACGCGCTGCAACGAGTGCGTGACTCCGTTGACGAGGGGGAGGTAGGTCTCGGCGACTATCGCGATCCTCATGCCTCGACGGTGGCATCCGCCGCTTGTCAGGGCTCGACTTCTGAGTGTCTGTCAATTGAGGGGATGGTGAACTCTTGGGGGCGGACGACCAATGCGAGCCGGTGCGCAACCGCGATCGTCCGGTAGCGCAATGGCTCGTTGACGGGGCACCTGCCAGCCCCTGAGCAGAATGCTCAGCGATGGAACATGTGAGTTCTCTCACTTTTCCTGAGCCGAGGACCGACTTAGATTGTTGGTGATAAGCGGACAGATTCAGGGAGGCGGAAGTGAAAGCACTATGGGCGTCGATTCAGGGCGATCCGATCTTCATGAGGCGCGTAAACGGGTGGCTGACCCTGTTCTGGATTGCCATGATCCCGGTCTCTCTCATAACACATTGGGTGAACAGTGTCGTCTACGTATCCGCCCTGTCCCTGTGGGCTCTCGTCTCTGGCCACTGGTCGGCGTGGCAGGCTGCCCGAGTTGAGGTGAAGCAGGAAGAGGAGGCGAGGACTAGGGCCGCGGAGGACCTCCCCGGCGCGGTCGTCAAGGAAGTTCTCAAGAACACCACGCTGGAAGAAGCGCCCTAGACGCCTCGGCGGGGACCATCATCGGCGCCACGCTGGCGTTTCCCACGGCGATCCTCATCATGAACGTCGTGGCCAAGGGCATCACGACGACCGTCAGTGGCTGGAGCATCATCCGCACCTGCGGTCAGCCGGGCAACGGAATCCTCGTGCGGGCCGCGTGCGCCAGGTCAAGTCCCGGGGTGTGGTGTAACTGGTGATCCTTCGGTTTAGGCGCTGAGGGCCATGATCGTGTCGGTGTTCACCTCGCTTCCGGTGTCGGTGATG
>NZ_JAYSJZ010000059.1:0-17218 GCF_043726815.1 Lacisediminihabitans sp. | reverse complement strand
CACAAGCTGTCCTGCACAAGCTGTCCTGCA
Source organism: Lacisediminihabitans sp. (assembly GCF_043726815.1). NCBI lineage: Bacteria > Bacillati > Actinomycetota > Actinomycetes > Micrococcales > Microbacteriaceae > Lacisediminihabitans > Lacisediminihabitans sp. Next base: position 17,188 of record NZ_JAYSJZ010000059.1, on the reverse strand, counting down.
CAAGCTGTCCTGCACAAGCTGTCCTGCACAAGCTGTCCTGCACAAGCTGTCCTGCACAACCAGAGTCTGCAGGGTACGCACCCCCTGGGCCCCGTCCTGCAGAACACGGCCCGACCGACGGGGGCGGTACCGCCAGAGGGCCAACGACGGCCACACGCGAGCGTCTCTAACGGTTCACCTAACCCCAGCCCAGGTCGTGCAGCTCGTCGTCGTCGATGCCGTAGAAGTGCGCGATCTCGTGCACGAGGGTCACGTGGATCTGGTCCCTGAGCTCGTCGAGGTCCGCGGAGACGGAGAGCAACGGCTCGCGGAACAGCACTATCCGATCGGGCAGTTCGCCGAATCCGTAGTTGCCCCGTTCGGTCAGGGCCACGCCCTCGTAGAGCCCCAGCAGGTCGAGGGAGCCGTCCTCCGGCCGCGACTCGGTCACGAACACGACGTTCTCGAGGCCGTCCACCATGTCGTCGGGCAGGAGGTCGAGCTCGGCGATCACGAGCCTTTCGAACTCGTCGGGGGTGAGGGCCTCCATCAGTCGCTGACCGCCGCGACCAGAGATTCCTGCACGAAGCCGAGCCAGTCGTAGACGTCGAGGAGCAGCGGATCGCCGGCCGGCTCCGCCTCATCGTCGTCGATGCCGAGCCGGGCGGCGATCGTGAGACGGATGTCGGTGAGCGCCCGCAGCCAGGCCTGCGCCGCCTGCTGGTCGAGAGTCACCGTCGTCGCGGAGCGGGCGTGCACCGCTCCCTCGAGGGAGCGGACCACGGCGGTCGCGTTGGCGACTTTGCGGGCGGCGAGATCGTCGGCGGTAAAGCGCCGGAACTCGGCCGACGCCTCCTCGTCGTCCGGGTAGGCATCGGGCAGCAGGCGCAGCACGGCCGGGTCGCTCTCGTACTCCGCGCGATCCGCCACGAGCGCCGCGACCTGGCCGGCCATGGTGGCCAGCGCGTCGGCCTCGGCCGGCTCGAACTTGGCCGAGACCGCCTCGCCCACCCGTCTGAAGGCCTTCATGCGTCATCCGCCTTCGCGAGCGTGGCCCACAGTCCGAAGTCGTGCATGGCCTCCACGTGCCGCTCCATCTCCTCGCGACCGCCCGTCGCCACCACCGCGCGCCCGTCGTTGTGCACCTGCAGCATCCGTCGCTCGGCCTCAGCCTTGCTGAAGCCGAAATAGCTGCGGAACACATAGCTGACGTAGCTCATGAGGTTGACCGGGTCGTTCCAGACGATCGTCACCCAGGGCGTGTCGAGCACGGTCGACTCCACGATCTCGGGCACCTCCACGAGATCCGGCCGTTCGAGCACATCGGTCATGATTCAACCCTCACACACCAGACGACACCGGAGATGACGAAGGGCCTCGCTTTCGCGAGGCCCTTCGTCGCTGCTCTCTGCAGCATTGGGGTGACCGACGGGGCTCGAACCCGCGACATCCGGCTCCACAAGCCAGCGCTCTACCAACTGAGCTACGACCACCATGCGCGCCGACCACGATGATTCATGACCGACACAACTCCACTAGCTTATTACAGCTTGCGAGCGGTTAGTGCAGATGCGGGAGGAATTTCTCCACCACGGAGCTGGAAATGGTCTGCACTTCCTCCGTCGTCGGCCCCGGATCGGTCACGAACGCCGCCTTGCGGTAGTAGTCGAGCTCGCGAATCGACTCGAGGATGTCGGCGAGGGCGCGGTGTCCGCCGTTCTTGGCCGGGGAGTTGAAGTAGATGCGCGGAAACCACCGGCGGGAGAGTTCCTTGATCGACGACACGTCCACGTTGCGGTAGTGCAGGTGACGGTCCACTCGCGGCATGTACTTGGCGAGGAACGTGCGGTCGGTGCCGATCGTGTTGCCGGCGAGGGGCGCGTGCTGCTCGGCCGGCACGAACTTGAGGATGTACTCGAGAACCGCGTACTCCGCGTCGGCCAGGCTCACGCCATCCGGGATCAACTCGATGAGGCCGGATTCGGTGTGCATGTTGCGCACGAAGTCGTTCATGTTGTCGAGGGCCGCATGGTCGGGCTTGATCACGATGTCGAACCCCGGATCGATGAGGTTGAGGTCGAAATCGGTGATGACCACCGCCACCTCGACGAGTTCGTCGATTTCAACGTCGAGTCCCGTCATTTCGCAATCGATCCAGACGAGGCGGTCGGAGGAGGGAGACATCCCAGAATTCTATCGGTGCGCGGGAGTGTGCGGAGGCGGATGCCCGGGGGCTGCGCGCTAGGCGAGCTCGCCCGCGGTGATCGCCTCGGCTTCGACGACGAGTTCCTCGGCACCCGAGTTCACCCTGGCCAGCTGCTTCACTCCGACGAGCACGATGATCGCCGCGATGAGCACGGACCCGCCGGCCACGTAATACGGCATCGCCGGAAAGAAGGCCGCGGCGAGCAGGGTCGCGAGCGGGGGAGCCGCCGCCCCACCGAGGAACCGCACGCCGGAGTAGGCCGACGACGCCACCGAGCGCGGCAGGTCCGTGGCCTCCATGACCGACTCCGTGAGCACGGTGTTGAGCACGCCGAGCAGCATCCCTCCGATGATCACGCACAGGATGAGCCCCAGCTGCGAGTCGATGAACACGCCGGCGCCCACGAGGTCGAGGGTGAGCAGCGGCAGAACGGTGACGAGCACGGTGGTGCGCCGCAGCCGCGCGGTGAGCAGCGGAGCGATCCAGACCGAGGTCACCGCCACCGAGAGCCCCCAGCCGAAGAAGACGAGGCCGAGGCCGATCGCCTGCATGTGCAGGGGGAACGGCGTGTAGGCCAGCAGCACGAAGAAGCCGATGTTGTAGAAGAGCGCCGCGGCGGCGAGGATGGCGATCGCCGGGTTGGCGAGGGCGCGGAACGGGGCAGACAGCCGGGTCGGAACCCGCGCCGCGCGGTCCTCCTTGCCGAGGAGCACCGAGATCGCGATGAAGGCGACCGCCATGAGCACCGCGGTGCCGAAGAACGGGCCGCGCCAGCTGACGGTGCCGAGCAGGCCACCGAGCAGGGGCCCTATCGCGATGCCGAGCCCGAGGGCGGCCTCGTAGAGGATGATCGCCGATGACGTGCCGCCGCTCGCCGCACCGACGATGGTCGCGAGGGCGGTCGAGATGAAGAGCGCGTTGCCGAGCCCCCAGCCCGCCCGGAAGGCGATGACATCCTCGACGCTGCCGCTCAGGGCCGCGGCGAGGGCGAACAGCACGATCAGGGCGAGCCCGATCATCAGGGTGCGCTTCGCACCGATCCGGCTGGACAGCCAGCTCGTGAAGAACATCGCGATGCCGGTGATCAGCAGGTAGCTCGTGAACAGCAGTTCGGTCTGGGTCGGGGTGGCCGACAGCTCCTTGGCGATGGCCGGGAGGATCGGGTCGACCAGGCCGATGCCCATGAACGCCACGACGCTCGCAAAACCGACCGCCCAGACCTCCTTGGGCTGTTTGAGGATGCTCGTGCCGTGGGTCTTGTCGTGCCCGGTCATCAGGCCACCTTCCGTGTCGTGCTCGTGTGAACCTGGAGAATGGCGACAGCCTTCTCGAGGATGGTCGTTTCGTCGTCCGTGAGGTCGGAGAAGACGGGGGAGAGGGCCTCGGCGAGTTCGCGCCGCCAGTTCTCCAGGGCGGTCGTGCCCTTGGGGGTGATCGCGATGAGCCAGGCCCGGGAGTCGTCCACGTCCGCGATGCGGTACACCAGCTCCTCCTCGGCGAGGTGCTGCACGAGCTTGGTCATCGTCGGCTGGGTCACCCGGCTCGCCCTGGCGAGGTCGCCCACTCGCAGCGAGCCGTCGGTGGTGAGGATCGAGAGCGTGCGCCACACCGCGGCGGGCGTCGTGCTCCCGGTGAGCTGGGCGGCGACCCGGGTGAGGCGGTGGGCGGAGACGATGAGATCTTCGAGAAGTCGTGAAGGTTCGGTAGGCATTCGACAAGTATATAGTAAAACTATATAGCTAGGCTATATAAACCAGAATCGCCGGGATTCTGCGCGCCGATCGCATCCCCCATCGGAGCGTGGTAGTAATGCAGCATGACTGACGCACTCCCCACGCTCGCCCACGGCGACGAATACATCGTTCTCTACAAGGGCGGCCCCAACGACGGCCAGGTCGACAAGCGCATCAGCACCGACGGGAGCTTCGACGACGAGATCACCGTGCTCACCGCGGTGGACGGCAAGGAGACGCTGCTCGACTACACCCGTTCCAGCTGGACCGAGGTCGGTGGCCAGTACCACGTCGTCTATGACTTCGACCTTGCAGACAGCGAGCCGGTCGAGGCTCCCGAAGACCGCGGCGGACGCCAGTAGGGAATCAGCCGGGCGCCGCCCGCGTTGGACCGATCGTGCAACTCATCTTCTTCGCGTCGTCGTTTTGTGAACCGTGCATGCAGACGCGGGCCGTGCTGGACCAGGCCTCGAAGCTCGTGCCGGCGCTCAAGATCGCCGAGTTGGATGTCGCGAGAGACACCGCGGAGGCCGAAAAGGCCGGCGTACGCTCCACCCCCACGGTGATCGTTCTGGACGGCGACGACGCCGAGGTGTTTCGCGCGGAGGGTGTGCCCACGCTCAACCAGGTGCTCGTGGCCCTGGCAAAGGCCGTCTGACGCGCCTGCGGTAAAGTTGACTCGCCCGCCTCCGTAGCTCAGGGGATAGAGCAGGAGCCTTCTAATCTCTTGGTCGCAGGTTCGAATCCTGCCGGGGGCACCCATCCACCAGCGGCGCACGGCCGAGTGGCCCCACTGCCCGTGACGTGCAGTGCCGTGAGGTACGGCGCTGTGACCTTCGACCCTGGCGCGCGGCACCGTTTCGGCGCATCCTGACACTCTCGGCGCGGGCCGGGCACGGAGGGAGGCGGCACGATGTCGATCGCGCAGGCAGACCTCAGCGCCGACACCAGCCAGCCGCCCCTCCGGTTCAAGCGTCGCTGGATCCTCTTCGTCACCGTCGGGGAGGCCATCGGCTTCCTCGTGCCGGCCGCGACGGGCGCCCTCACCGCCGGTCCTTCGCTTGAGCGCTGGCAGGTGCCCCTGCTCATCCTGGCCGGCATCGGCGAGGGGGCGCTCCTCGGCACGGCCCAGGCGCTCGCGGGGCGGCGATTCCGTCGTCCGCCGCCGCTGGGGGGCTGGATCGGAGCCACCGCGCTCGGGGCGGCGATCGCCTGGTCGTGCGGCCTCGGCATCTCGGCCATCGCCCAGTCCGCCGCGCCGGTCGCCGCGGTGATCCTCGCTGCCGTCGTGCTCGGGCTGGCGGGGCTCGCGGCCATGCCCACCCTGCAGTACCTCACGATCAGGCGCACCATTCCCGGGTCCGCCCTCTGGATCCCGGTGAACGCCGGGGTCTGGGTGGTGGGCATCGGGTGGACTTTTCTGCCGTCCCCGTTCATCGACGAGTCGACGCCGATGCAGGGACTGATCGTGGCCTACGCCCTCGCCGGGTTGTTCATGGCGACGACCGTGGCCACCCTCACGGCGCCTCTGGCCAGGAGACTCTTCGCGACAGTCGAGGCACCGACGGCCGACTGAGCTGCCGAGGCCCTCTGCGGGCTAGTTGTGCTGGTGGTGCTCGTGGTCCTGGCGATGGTGACCGTCATGACCGTCGTGGTGGTCGTGGTCGTTCCTGTCGTCGGGGGCGAACACCGAGGCCTCGCTCACATCACGGGGTTCCTCCGGCGCGGGCTCCACAAGCTCGGGGAGCTCCTCGTGCTGCTCGTCGTCGTCCACGACGATCTCCTCGAGGTGCTCGGTCTGCGCCGGCTGGTGAGGTTCCGGTTCGACGATCTCGTGTTCGACGGTCTCCGACTCCGCTGCGTCGGGCTCTGCCGCGGCGGGAGTCGGCTCCGGGGTGCGGGCGACAGCCGATGCGGCGTTGGTCGGCCCGGCGTTGGTCGGCCCGGCGTTGCTCGGGGCGTCGCTGCTCGGCCCGGCGGGCGTCGGCTCGCTGGCGACCGGCTTCTTCTCGGGTTCCGCCGGCGCCACGGGCACGGCGGCGGGCCGCGAGAATCGGGACTGGGCGAAGGGCTTGGCGACCGGGGCAGCGGCGGCGGCCGGGGGAGTGGCCGCGGGGGTAGCGGCGGCTGCCACGGTCGGGGCGGCGATCGCGGCGGCGGACACCGTGTCCGCCGGGCCGGTCTTCGCCACCTGCGCGGCCGCCCAGGCCTGCTGGTTGTGCACCAACTCCTGCTCGCTCAGGGAAGAATCGTAGGCCCAGGAGTCGAGGTCGTTCTTGAACAGTCTCTTCGCGCGGCTGGGCCTGGCCTGCCACTCGATCAGGCGGTCGCGGAAGACGAGCAGGGACTGCTCCGCCTGGAAGCTGAACGACACGGCGTTGCGCTTCATGCTGATGATCTCGTGGCTCGCCCAGTCGGCGGCCAGGGCGGTGCCGGGCACCGGGAGCAGGCGGAGTCGGATGTCGGCGTCGCCGATGAGGTGGTCGATGTGCTGCTGCTCGGGCGCGGGCAGGGTGTTCCACACCGCGGCCTTGCGTGCGGCGCTGATCAGCGCGGTCACCGCGGACGCCTTCACCTCGCGGTCGCTCAGCGCGATGACGCGCTTCGCGGAGCCGCGCCCGATCGCCGCCGCCACGATTCCCGCAATGAGGATCGCGAGGAACGGGATGACGGCGCTCGAAATTATGCGCGCCCCATCGTCAGAAGAGAGCCACCCTAGGAAGTCATTCCACCACTGCATGCCCACACACTAACCCGACGCGTGCGGCGCGCGGCAGTGCGGTGAGGGCGAGTCTGAAACTCAGTCCGGCTCACTGGCGGGCGCGCCGCGCCCGCCAGTGGGCGTCAACTCGTGCGAAAACACTCGATCGCGTCATCCATGCTCCAGAACTCGCCCATCACCATGAAGCGGCGCTGGTGGGGCATGAACCTCTTCGCCCGAAAGCGCAGCCCGTCGCGAACCCGGAATTGTTCGATGTAGCCGAGCACGTCACCCTGCGGGCGGGTGACCCGCCAGAGCTCGTCGTGCAGCTGCACGAGGGTGATTCCCGGTCGGACGAGGGGGAGTTCCCCCACAAAGGCGAGAGTGGTCATGTGCGATCCTCGAGTAGTGGCCGGCCCCGGCTGTCAATGTGGGATCAGGCTAAGGGCCGCCACCGACATTCGCCGGCGTCACCGCTACCGGATGCCGGTGCCGTGTACCGCGAGCGGTTCGATCGCGGCGATCTCCTCCTGGCTGAGGGGGGCGCTTTCGAGTGCGGCGATGTTGTTCTCGAGCTGGGCCACGCTCGAGGCGCCGATCAGCGCCGAGGTCACCTGCGGGTGGCGCAGCACCCAGCTGAGGGCGAGTTGGGCGAGACTCTGGCCGCGGGCGGCGGCGATCTCGTTGAGGGCGCGGGCACGGTCGAGGTAGGTCTCGTTGATGTTGTCCGAGGTGATCCAGCGGCCCTCGGCGGCGCGCGAGTCGGCTGGGATGCCCGCGAGGTAGCGGTCGGTGAGCATGCCCTGGGCGAGCGGGGAGAAGACGATGCTGCCCATGCCGAGGTCGTCCAGCACCGGCAGCAGTCCCTCGGTCTCGATGTGACGGTCGAACATGTTGAAGCGCGGCTGGTGGATGAGCAGCGGGATCTTGTGCTCGGCGAGCGCCCGGTGTGCGGCGATGGTCTGCTCGGTGTCGTAGTTCGAGATGCCGGCGTAGAGGGCCCGGCCGGAGGTGACGGCGGTGGCGAGCGCGCCCATGGTCTCCTCAATCGGGGTGTCGGGATCCGGTCGGTGCGAGTAGAAGACGTCGACGTAGTCGAGACCCATCCGTCCGAGGCTCTGATCGAGGGAGGCGAGCATGTACTTGCGCGATCCCCACTCGCCGTATGGGCCGTCCCACATGTCGTAGCCGGCCTTGGTGGAGATGATGAGTTCATCGCGGTGCTGGCGGAAGTCGTCCGCGAAGATGCGGCCGAAGTTGGTCTCGGCGCTTCCCGCGGGCGGACCGTAGTTGTTCGCCAGGTCGAAGTGCGTGACGCCGAGGTCGAACGCGCGGTGCAGGATCGCACGCTGCGTCTCGATCGGGCGGTCGAATCCGAAGTTGTTCCAGAGCCCGAGCGACACCGCCGGGAGTTTGAGGCCGCTTCGCCCCACCCGCTTGTACTCGATGGATTCGTACCGGTCGGTCTCAGCAACGTAGGTCATCACACAAGCCTAGGGCGGGCCCGCCGCGGGGAATGACGTGCCCCCAACGGGGGTTGGGATTGGCGGCGGATGATCCGCCCCTTTACAGGCGGAGAAAGTAGGCTTTCAGCATGCAAACATTCGTTCTCGCCGGCGGCTGTTTCTGGTGTCTCGATGCGGTGTACCGCACTCTCCGTGGTGTGAGCGACGTCGTCTCCGGGTACACAGGAGGCAGCACAGTGAACCCGAGCTATGACGACGTCTGCACGGGTCAGACCGGTCACGCCGAGGCGGTCGCCGTGACGTTCGACCCCGAGGTGATCCCGGCGAACGTGATTCTCGACGTGTTCTTCTCGCTGCATGACCCGCGGCAGCTCAACCGGCAGGGCCACGATGTGGGAACCCAGTACCGGTCGGCGATGTTCTACGCGGATGACGAGCAGAAGGCGGCCTTCGAGACGGCCCGCGAGCGGGCGAGCGAATACTGGGACGGCGGTCTCGTCACCACCATCGAACCGCTCGGTACCTGGTACGAGGCGGAGTCCTACCACCAGGACTTCTTCGCGAAGAACCCCGGCCAGGGATACTGCATGGCCGTGGCCGTGCCTAAGGTGAACAAGATCCGCAAGAGTTATGCGGAATACGTCCTGGCCTCCTAGGGCCGGGCAGTCTCTGGCAACTGCCAGCGTAAGGAAGGGAGCTCAATGATGAGCACTGGAACAACGAACGAGACAACCACGCGCGCCGACAGGACGCTGACCGGCAAGACCTGGGTGGCCTTCGGGCCCGCCGGGGCCGTCGGTTCGATCCACGGCACTGAGGGTGGATACACCTTCAAGCTGATTGCGGATACCGACTTCCGCGGCGAATACCCGACCCTCGAGGTGGCGAAGAGCGCGCTCCATGCGAGCCTGCTTCCCGGTGCCGAGTGGCCGGAGTTTCGCGAGCACTAGTCCGTAACCTGTGCGACCGAGCCGGTCGTGTCCCCACTTGGGACGCGGCCGGCCCGTCGGCCGCGCAGGAATCGGCACACTGGCTCGCATGACAGACACGATCACTCTCACCGGCCTTGTGGCCACGACTCCCCGGCACCTCGTCACCACCGAGGGCCTCTCGATCACGAGCTTCCGGCTCGCCTCCACCCAGCGTCGTTTCGATCGATCCCGCGACCGCTGGGTCGACGGGGACACCAACTGGTACACCATCACGTGTTTCAGGCAACTCGCCGTCAACGTGTCGGGTTCCGTGCTCAAGGGCGACCGGGTCGTCGTGACCGGGCGGCTGCGCATCCGCGACTGGACGAGCGGCGAGAAGGCGGGTACGAACATCGAGGTCGACGCCGACGCGGTGGGCCACGATCTCACCTGGGGCACGACCACCTTCAGCCGGAGCATCAGTTCGACGATGGTCGAGAAGGTGGATGGCTTCCCCCAGCAGCCGGGTGGCGTGGCCGATTCGGGCGGCGTGGCGGCGTCCAGCGACGCCACGGAGCCGCACGAATCAGACGACGGTGACGGCCCGGTACGGTTCCTCGAGCCGGACAGTGAGTCGCTGGAAAGCGCGGCGGTGCCGTTCTAGCCCGCTGGCGCCAGGGGCACGCGGGCCGTCTGGTCGCGCGCCGCGTCGCCCTAGACTCGATCGGACCGGGCGAAACTCGCGCCAGCGGGAGTGTCCACGCCGGACGAAAGGGTCGCACGCAATGGGGACTTCTCGGCGGTTCGGCGGCGCGGCGGCAGCGGTCAGCGTTCTGCTGCTGGTGGCGTTACTCGCCGGATGTGCTCCGGCGCCGGGCCCCAGCGCGGGGACAAGCGCTGGGACGGGCGCAGGGACGAGCGCTGGCATGGGATCGGGCACCACGGTGCCCTCCGGGCGAGCCCCAGAACCGGCACCCACACCGTCGATGGTGGCCGGTGGTTCGGCCGCCGAGAACAAGGCCTACTTCGACCAGGTCGGCAAGACACTGTTCGCGTCCGCGGCATCCGCGAACGGCAAGACCATCATCGACACCCTCGTGGCGGCAGGATTCGACAAGGCGGCAATGCAGGTCACGCCGGACACCACCTCCAACCGGGGTGCCGTCGACTCGATCCTGTTCTCGGTGAGGCTGGGCGGCCAGTGTCTGCTCGGCCAGCGCGGACCGGATGGCTTCAGCAGTGCCGTTGAACCGGCGCTCGCCGACGGCAGTTGCCTGGTCGGCAAGACCCGGCCCATCGACTGGTGACCGCGGGATTCGCCCGGTCGGTCAGGTCGCGCACACGAGCGCAACTAAACTTGTCGCCATGGCCGAATTCATTTACTCGATGGTCCGCGCCCGCAAAGCGGTCGGTGACAAGCTCATTCTCGACGATGTCACGATGTCGTTCTTCCCCGGCGCCAAGATCGGCGTCGTCGGGCCGAACGGTGCTGGCAAGTCCACAATCCTCAAGATCATGGCCGGCCTCGATACCCCGAGCAATGGTGAAGCCAGGCTGAGCCCCGGCTACAGCGTCGGAATCCTCATGCAGGAGCCCGAACTCGACGAGACCAAGACCGTGCTCGAAAACGTGCAGGAAGGCGTCGGCCCGATCAAGGCCAAGGTCGACCGGTTCAACGAGGTCTCCCTCGCCATGGCCGATCCCGATGCCGACTTCGACGCCCTGATGACCGAGATGGGCACGCTCCAGGAGGCAATCGACGCCGCCGACGCCTGGGATCTCGACTCCCAGCTCGAACAGGCGATGGATGCCCTGCGCACGCCGCCGGGGGACGCCACCGTCGCGAACCTCTCCGGTGGCGAGAAGCGCCGGGTGGCGCTCACGAAGCTCCTCCTCCAGAAGCCGGACCTGCTGCTCCTCGACGAGCCTACCAACCACCTCGACGCCGAGAGCGTGCTCTGGCTCGAGCAGCACCTTGCCCAGTACCACGGCGCCGTGCTCGCCGTCACTCACGATCGGTACTTCCTCGACCACGTGGCCGAGTGGATCGCCGAGGTGGACCGCGGCCACCTGTATCCATACGAGGGCAACTACTCCACCTACCTCGAGAAGAAGGGCGCGCGGCTCGAGGTCCAGGGCAAGAAGGACGCCAAGCTGGCGAAGCGGCTGTCCAGCGAACTCGACTGGGTGCGCAGCAACGCCAAGGGCCGCCAGGTCAAGTCCAAGGCCAGGCTCGCGCGCTACGAGGAGATGGTGACCGAGGCCGAGAAGACGCGCAAGCTCGATTTCGAGGAGCTCGTGATTCCGGTCGGCCCGCGTCTCGGCGCCCAGGTGATCGACGCGAAGGGCCTCGAGAAGGGATTCGACGGCCGCGTGCTGATCAACGGGCTGAGCTTCACGCTGCCGCGCAACGGCATCGTCGGCGTCATCGGCCCGAACGGCGTGGGCAAGACCACGCTGTTCAAGACCATCACCGGCATCGAGCCGCTCGACGGCGGAGACCTCCGCATCGGAGACACTGTCGACATCTCCTACGTCGACCAGGACCGCGGCGGCATCGACCCGACCAAGACCCTGTGGGAGGTGGTGTCGGATGGCCAGGACTACATCCAGGTCGGCAAGACCGAGATCCCGTCCCGCGGCTACGTGTCCCAGTTCGGCTTCAAGGGGCCAGACCAGCAGAAGAAGGCCGGCATCCTCTCCGGTGGAGAGCGCAACCGCCTGAACCTCGCGCTCACTCTCAAGCAGGGCGGCAACCTGCTGCTCCTCGACGAACCGACGAACGACCTGGACGTGGAGACGCTCGGAAGCCTCGAGAACGCGCTGCTCGAGTTCCCCGGTTGCGCGGTGGTCATCACCCACGATCGGTGGTTCCTCGACCGCATCGCCACCCACATCCTCTCCTACGAGGGAACCGAGGAGAACCCCGGATACTGGCACTGGTTCGAGGGAAACTTCGAGGCCTACGAGGAGAACAAGATCGAGCGACTCGGCCCGGACGCGGCCAAGCCGCACCGGTCGGCGTACCGCAAGCTCACCAGGGGCTGACCGTGACGCGGCTGCACGTGCCGATCGGCCTGCGCTGGTCGGACTTCGATGCCTATGCGCACGTCAACAACGCCGAGATGTTCCGCCTGCTCGAGGAGGCGCGCATCCAGGCGTTCTGGCGCCCCGACCACGGCCACGAGAGCGGGGACGAACCCCTCGGCACGGCAATTCTCGACGCGCGCCCCGGCGCGAAGGTCATCGCGCTCATCGCCCGGCAGGAGATCGAGTATCTGCTGCCGATCCCGTACATGCGGCAGCCGCTCGACGTGGAGCTGTGGATCGGACGGATCGGCGGCGCGAGCCTCGAACTCTGCTACGAGATCTACTCTCCGGCCGGGGTGACCCCGCGGGTGCTCTACGTGCGCGCCGCGACGACCCTCGTGACGGTGGAGGTGGCGAGCGGCAGGCCATTGCGCCTGGACGACGAGCAGCGCGCGGCGTGGGAGCCGTACCTGGAGCCGCCGGTCCAGTTCGGCAACCGCCACTGACGGCAACCGGGCCTTGACCGCGGCCGATGGCGACCTAGCGGGGGTTCGGGGTGAATGACCCCGTCCAGATCGCGCGGGCGCCGGATTCGCCGATCTGCACCACCGTGACGATCGATCCCGCGGCGAGCACGAGCACCGCGACGGCGAGCGCGACCGTGATGGCGAGCCTCAGGGCGCGGTGCGCCACGAGACGGCGGTACCGGCCGTCCCCCTCCGAGAAGTAGCGGAACCAGGCCCACTGGGCCGTCGCCACCACGAAGGTGGCGAACGCCCACGGCAGCAGCGACTTTCCGATGGCGGCGTGAGCCTGGATGAGAGGGGTGTTCGCAACCCGGGCGAGCAGCCACTCGCCGGCCTCGGTCGTCACCGGCACCGAGACGAGCGCGGCGAGGGCGATCAGCGGGGTGACAATCCCGAGTCGGCGGCGCGCGGCCGGCCAGGCCGCGGTGAGCACCGTGCACAAGGCGGCGAGGGGCACGACGATGACCACGAAGTGGACCAGCAGCACGTGCAGCGGCAGCCCGGCGAATTGCCAGTCCACTAGGCCGTGACCACCGAGTCACCGGAGATCTTCACGGCGATCTTGGGCAGCGGGGAGGGCGCAGGCCCGCCGAGCACCGCGCCGGTGGTGGTGTCGAACTTCGAGCCGTGGCACGGGCAGTCGAATTCCCTCGGCGCGGCGTTGACACGGCAGCCCAGATGGGTGCAATAGGCGCTGAAGCACAGCACCTCGCCCGCGGTGGGCTGGGAGAGGACCAGCGCCTGGCCGGCGACCGTCGCCATGGCCGTGCCCCCGACCGGGATGTCCGCGAGCTTGGCCACGGCCGTGCCGGCGGGGATCTTCTTGCCGCCAGAGCCGCCCGCACCGCCCGAGCCGCCCGCACCGCCAGCGCCGCCAGCCGCTCCGCCGGACCCCCCGGTGGCGCCGCCCGGGCTGCAGGCGGCGAGCACGAGGGCGCCCGCACCCATCACCGTCACGCCCCCCGCGATGAGCGCGGCCCGGCGCGATGTCGTGCGGCGGATCGGGGTGAGTCGCTCGGCTGGCGTGCGGTGAGCCGAGGCCGGATGGTCTGGAGTGGTCTGTTCGCGGTCGGTCAAGGTGATCCTCCGGGCGTCTGGGGCGAGCGGCGTGTGGGCGAGCAGCGTGTGTTGCGCGGAGGCCCTGGTCGGAGGCCCCCCGAAAAGCATGTCATTGGTACCAACGAGCGCACGACGCATCGGGTTCAATTCTGCTGGGAATGAACCGAGACTGCTGCGGCTACGTTGTAATCAGTGGAGGTAGTCCATTGCCGGATGAGCAGGCCGAGTTGCTGCGTGCGCTGCACGATGAGCACGCCCCTGCCCTCTGGCGGTACGTGGTCTGGCTGACCGGGGACCGGCATTTCGCGGAAGACGTGGTGCAGGAGACTCTCGTGCGGGCCTGGAGCCATCCCGAGGTGCTCGAACGGGGCGGCGGCTCGTCGCGCGCCTGGCTCTACACGGTGGCCCGCAACATCGTGATCGACGATCGCCGCAGCGCCCACGCGAGGCACGAACACTCTACCGACAGCCTGCCCGAGCGCCCGGTCGACGACGGTACGGATGCCCTGCTCGACGCCTGGCTCGTCTCGGACGCGCTCGCCCAGCTCACCCCCGACCACCGGCTGGTCGTGGTGCACGCCTACTACCAGGGGGAATCGACGGCGGAGATCTCGCACGCCCTCGGCATACCGGAGGGAACCGTGAAGTCGCGCCTGCACTACGCGCTGCGGGCGCTGCGTCTCGCCCTCCAGGAGCGCGGGGTGACCCAGTGAACCCCGCCGACCCGTACGCCGAGTGGGACGCCGCCTACGTGCTCGGCGCCCTCTCGCCCGTGGAGCGGCTCGAGTTCGAGCGGCACCTCTCGACGTGCGACGCGTGCGCGGCCGGTGTCGCGGAACTCGCGGGACTGCCGGGGCTGCTCGCGAAGGTGCCGGCCGCCGACCTGGAGACCGTTGCCCCGGTCGAGGATTCGGTGCCGCCGACCCTCCTGCCGAGGCTCGTGCGTTCGGCCACCCGTCGGCGCCGTCGTTCGCGGGGGCTGGTGGCCGGAGCGATAGTGGCGACCGCTGCCGCCGCCGCGGCCGTCGCCCTCGCCATCCCGCTCGCCTTCGCGCCGCCGGCACCGACGCCGACGCTCGCCGCGAGCGGCGCACGGGTCTCGCTGAGCCAGGTGGTCCCCACCAGCCTGAGCGCGAGCGCGCTGCTCGTGGGGGAGAGCTGGGGTACCCGCATCGACATGCGGTGCAGTTACGCGGCGCCGGCATCCGCCACCGCCCCGGGCTACGGAGTCGCCCGGCAGTACGAGATGTTCGTGACGGATGCCAGCGGAAACGTCTCGCAGGTCGCTACCTGGAGCGCGGCGCCGGGCAGCACCGTCGAACCGTCCGGAACGACGAGCCTGCGGCCGAGCGAGATCGCCGCGGTGGACGTTCGCTCGGCCGACGGGCGCGTGCTGCTGGCCGGCAGGCCCTGAGCGGGCTAGTTGATCTCTGCCGGGTCTCCGCCCACGCGACGGTTCTCGTCGAGGGCGTCGATGGCCGCCATCTCGTGCGCGTCGAGCTCGAATCCCAGGATGTCGAGGTTCTGCGCCATCCGGTCGCGCGAGTTCGACTTCGGGATCACGATGTTGCCGGTCTGCAGGTGCCACCGCAGCACGACCTGGGCGGGCTGCACCGCGTGGGCCGTCGCGGCTGCCTGGATCGGGCCCATGCCGAACAGGTCGTACTTGCCCTGGCCGAGGGGGCCCCATGCCTCGGTATGGATGCCGTGGGTGGCTTGGAACGCCCGGAGCTCGCGCTGCTGGAAGATCGGGTGCAGTTCGACCTGGTTCACCGCCGGCACGATGTCGGTCTCGGCGAGCAGCGTCTCGAGGTGCGGAACGAGGAAGTTGCTGACGCCGATCGACCGGGCGCGGCCGTCCGCGAAGAAGGTCTCGAAGGTGCGCCAGGTGTCGACGAAGAAGCCGTTGGCGGGCATCGGCCAGTGGATCAGGTACAGGTCGAGGTAGTCGAGCTCGAGCATCTCGAGGCTGCGGGAGAATGCGCCCTCCACGTCGCGCGCCTTGTGGTGGTCGTTGCGGAGCTTCGTGGTGAGGAAGATCTCGTCGCGCGGAATGCCCGACGCCCTGATCGCAGCGCCGACCTCGGTCTCGTTGTTGTAGCCGGTGGCGGTGTCGATCTGGCGGTAACCAACCGCCAGGGCGTCCTCGACCACGCGCTGGGTGTCCGCCGGATCGACGAGAAACACCCCGAAGCCCACCTGGGGGATGGTCCGTCCGGAGTTGAGGGCGATCTGGGGCACCGAATTGGTCGTGGTATTAGTCATGCTTCCAACGTAGGACGCATCGTCCCTGCGGTCCAACAACTGAAATCGCACAGATTCAGCGTCGGCGCTGCTGAATCTCCGGGCGGGCGATTCGGGAGCGGGCGATTCAGGAGCGCGGGACGCGCACCATGCCCTCTTGCGCGACGCTCGCGAGCAGCACGCCGTCGCGCGTGTAGATGCGACCCTGCGACAGGCCCCGGCCGCCGGTCGCGTTCGGGGACTCCTGCACGTAGAGCATCCACTCGTCCACCCGTCCGAACCGGTGGAACCACATCGCGTGGTCGAGGCTCGCGGCCTTGAGCCCCGGCGTGGTCCAGGCGATGCCGTGCCGGCGGAAGATCGGCTCCAGGATCGAGTAGTCGCTCGCGTAGGCGAGGGCCGCACGGTGAAGGTTCTCGTCGTCGGGGAGCGTACCCACCGCCTTGAGCCACACGGCCTGGTGGGCCACGTGGGGGCCCTCCACCGAGAGGTAGATCGGGGACGGCACGTGCCGCATGTCGAACGGGCGCTCGTTGGCCCACACCTTCGCCACGGGGTGCTCGAGGCCGGAGAGAGACTCGGCGGCCGAGGGCAGGTCCTCCGGGCCCGGAAGGTCCTTCGGCATCTCGATCTGGTGGTCGAAGCCCTCGTCGGCGACCTGGAACGACGCGATCATCGAGAGGATGGGCAGGCCCTCCTGGTAGGCCTGGGTGCGCCGGGTGGAGAACGAGCGGCCGTCGTGGATGCGCTCGACCGAGAACGTGATGGGCAGATTGATGTCGCCGGGCCGCAGGAAATATCCGTGCAGCGAGTGGATGATGCGGTCCTCCGCGATGGTGCGCTGGGCGGCGACGAGCGACTGCGCGAGCACCTGGCCGCCGAACACTCGGCCGAGGGCCGACCACTGGCTCTCTCCGATGAAGATGTCTTCACTCGTTCGAGCGTGCGTATCGATGAGATTGAGTGCCGAGAGGAGGTCGATGAGCGGGTCGGTCATGGTGTTCTCCCGTGGTCCGGCGGTCGCGGGGCAGCGAGAACCCCGGCGCTCCTATAGTTTAGAGACCAGATGAGCCAGACTTTTTCCCTTGTTGACTCCCTCTCCCTCGGCGACCTGCAGGTATTCCTCAGTCGTGCCCAGCGTGTTGAGGACGGTTCCGTGCGCCTGATTGCAGGCTCAGGAGTGCTCGCGGTCTACGTCGCGGTGCTCGTGCCCGCCGGGCTTCTGGATGAGAGCCCGACGGTGCTCGGGCTGCGCACCTTCGCGCTGGCTGCAGCGGATGATTCGGGCGCAGACTCCTTCGATGTGGTCGTGCCGGTTCGTTCGTTGCTCGA